>DAIEQP010000260.1 GCA_027347805.1 Ignavibacteria bacterium
TGATGAGGCGATTAGTATTCTTATGTGCCGAGTTTATATAATGCAACATTATGCTGAGATGACAGAACTTCAAAGACGTTTTTGTTGGGACTGACCAAAGACTTTAGCATAATGTTCGTTATGTAATACTGGCTGTCACATGATGACCCGTGAAATATCAATAGCATTCTCTTCTTAAAATATTTCACGGGGCAAGTTGAGCTGAGACCTTCACACAAGGTTGCCTACCAATAAAATCTTTCCTCTGATGTAAAGTGTATTACAGTGAATGAATCGTATTCAGCAATTAGTTTTTAGTCATCAGCAACATATTAAAAGGAAAAGCAAATGAACGCTTCGACTTCGCTCAGCACAAGACTCTCGGATAATTTTTTTCTTAATGAATTTACTATTAGTCAAGAAGCGGAAAGACATGGTTACAGAAATGAACCGAATGAAAAGCAAATCGATAATTTAAGATTGCTTTGTGTGAATGTTCTACAACCTCTCAGGGAAATTATTGATGTTCCGATTTTTATTAACTCGGGTTTTCGTTCTTTTGATGTAAATGCCGCTGTCGATGGAAAATTCAATTCTCAACATCTCGAAGGAAAAGCTGCAGACTTCATTGTTCCATCAATGAATTTAGTTGATGTGTTCAACATCATCTTGCAAAAGTTATCATTCGATCAATTGATTTATGAATTCGGTAAGTGGATTCATATTTCTTGGAATGGTGAATTGAATCGAAAAGATGTGATGATATCTAAAAAGGTTTATGGGAAAACGATGTATGAAAAAGTTGTTGGTGATCGGTTATCGGTTATAAGTGAAGAACGAAGAGTGTAGAATTATGAATGAAAAGATTTATATATGGATTATCGGAGGGCTATTAAGTCTGGTCAATTTCTTATTCTAGTCCAGGATAAAGAGGATTGAGAAAGATTTGATGAAACGAAAAAGAAATCATCTTCGATCGAGAAAAATTATTTATCGCGGTTCGAAGATCTTCATAATAAATTGAGTGAAGTTGAGAAAAATATTATTAGGGAAATTTACAACATAAAGCTATCAGCGCTCAGCAATCAGCTTTCAGAAAAAGAAGGAGGATAACATGGGAGTATTAGATTTTTTAGGCGGGATTGTGAAACCAATTACTGATTTGATTGACAATCTTACTACAACTGATGAGGAAAGAGGAAAACTCAAAAATGAGTTAACTAAAATTGAGAATGAGTTTTTGGGTAAAGCTTTGGAATACGAAGCGAAACTTCTTGATTCTCAAGGAAGAATTGTTGAAGCAGAAGCGAAAGGACAAAGCTGGCTGCAGAGGAATTGGAGACCAATTACGATGCTTACTTTTTTGATTCTTGTTGTGTGTGATTCTTTTGGTTGGCTTGCATTTCGTCTAAGTAATGAGGCATGGACTTTACTGCAGATTGGTTTAGGCGGCTATGTAGTTGGTCGTACTGGTGAAAAAATTGTAGAAAAGATTAGAAAGTAATTACTGGACGAACTTCAGAAATAGTGGTACTGTTAGTAAATATTTATTGTAAAATATCTTGACTAATAGGCGATTATAAACTATTATTAAGTAACAAAAGTTTTTAAATACCTTATTTGATAAGCGGATGTTGGCACGTGTCGATGATCCGCTTTTTTATTTGAATTTTATCTTCCATGTACTGAAATAAGAGGGAGTATTTACAGTATAATTTCCAGCTAGAGAACTTCTATTTATATTTTTCCTAATCTCATCTACAACAATTTCCTTTCTTTTATTCGGTTGAATTAATCCAGCGGAAATTTTGAAATCATATAAAATTGAGCCGAGCAAAATATCTACGAGCTGAATGAGTAAATGAGAATGAGATTCAAGTCGTGTGATATTGAAAATAGATTTGGAGTAAGCTTCTTCTTGCAGTCTCTTTTTTAGTTTCCGCTTGATTGTCTGTTCAAAAGTTTCACCGAAATCATTAGGGACATATAGATAATCAGGCAGCAAACAGATTTGAGAATTATTAAGGTTGCGAAGCAATCCAGTTATAAGTGTGGAGAAGAAACCGGAATACATGTCCCAGGTATTTGAGAATTTAGGACTCGGATTAAAATTAGGGTCTTCTCTATCAACTATTATTGCGGAAAATTTAACAGCAGGCAAAGTGAAATAATTTCGAACCAGTTCTTGATAGACGGAATTATTAAGTGAGTTTATGTTTGTGAACTTCAATTCGAAAGGCAATTGCTGCGAAGAATATTTTGCAAGCTTATTGTATTCATTATTCTGCAGGTATTCGGCAATAGTTTTTTCGCGTTGGTTTTTCGAAAACGTTCGTATTTTATCAAATGAGGTCTGGACAGTGGCATAAAGTTGTTCCGGTTCAGAAAGAGCTAAAACGCCGATACCAAAATAACGATCACTGATCAAAGTACCAGATTCATCTGCAAATACAAAGTAGTTAGGCATATATCATTTGCTCAATGGAGTATAAATAAAATATAAATTATAATGTTGGCAGATAATTTATTTATCTGCCGTTAATATATTGGATGTTCTATTTGAGAACCAATGACATTTTTTATTAAAAGTGTTGCATTTTTTTCAAAAACCGTTAAAATATTAATTGCGTGAATATTTCCTTTCACGATTATTAAAAGCTTCTTTAGTACCTTCTAGAACATCGATAACTCTTTGTCTGATACCAAAGTTTTCAATACTGCCAGAATCATAAGTAATTAAATGATTATTTTTCTTATCCAATTTAGCGAAAATAATTTGCTCTGAATCACAGACAACTGCTAGATTAGG
Source organism: Ignavibacteria bacterium (assembly GCA_027347805.1). GTDB lineage: Bacteria > Bacteroidota > Ignavibacteria > Ignavibacteriales > Melioribacteraceae > Stygiobacter. Next base: position 2,789 of record DAIEQP010000260.1, read on the forward strand.
ATTATGTGTCACCATGATAATTTGACGGTCTGTTTTTGCTGTTTTTAAAAACGGAACTAATTTCTTTGCAACTGTTTCATTATCTAAATTTTCCTCGGGCTGATCTATTATAATTGGTCTTTTATCTTTATCGATAAGTAGGTAAAATATTAATAGTAGTGTTCCCTTTTCACCGGGTGAAAGAAATGAAATTGGTTTTTCGGCGAAGGTGATATTGAACCTTGGTTCTAAATATGTAAATCCATAAATGTAATTGTAAAAATCTGTCTTCTTACCTTCTATAATCTGAGCTTCAAAGTCACTCTTCTTTTGGCCGGGTTTTGAATAGTCTTTTTGTAGAGCTTCGAGTAATCGATCAGGAAATTCAAGTATAGATGCTTCGTTTGAGAAATCAACATTTCTTTTCATTATTTCTAATTGCGATTCGGCTTTTTCATAAGTACGAAATGTTCCAGCGGTTTTGAGATTAATAAAATCATAAAAAGAGCTATCGAATTTTGAATCTATAGCTAAGTTAGAGTCAAATTGTAAAAATTCATTGATGTCGAAATCAAATTCTTTAGCACGCTGCTCGGAATATTTTTTCGCATATGAATATATATCGGGATAAATATTCATTTTTTCTTTAATGAGTGATAATATTTCACGGGAGATGCTATTGCGTTCTGTTATTTTTTTTGCATGTTCTTTATCTATATCATTTTCGAAATAGGAAGACCAATACTCATAGTATCTTATAGAATCTTTTTTGTCCTTTTCACCAATTAACTCTTCTTCCTTCTTTTTCCAATTCTGGAATTCTTTTAAATAATTCGTATAATTTATTTGTTTCTGGCTCAATCCTTTTTCTGTTTCTGAGACTTCCTTTTGAATGGTTTCAAGTTGATTGGTGTTATCAGAAACAAGTTTTTCATATTTTGTAACATTACTGGTTAATTGTCTTATCACATTATTTATCGGATCATGATTTATCTTGAGTTGTATGGACTCTTCAATTTTTAATTTATATTTAAGAAAAGGGGCACTGTTTAGAATATCTTCTTTGACCTCGATGTATTTATTTTGCAATTCATCAATTATTCCCAACAACCTTTCCAATTCATGAATTTCATTATTCAGTTCATTGATTATTTTTAAGTATTTTTCATTTTCTTTATTAAGATTATCAATTTTATCTTGCTTAGTTTTGATAGTGTGTAATACTAATTCGCTCTCCTTTTCTGTTGGTTTGTCCACTTTCGGAGGTTCTTGTTTTTTTAGTTCGTCTAATTGCCGAATTTTTTCTTTTAATGAATTCTTAACTTTTTCTTTTATATGTGGAAGTTGATTGTGCTCGATTCTTGATATTTCTTTATTAGTTTCATCAAGTTTAGATCTAACACGATTTATATTTTTATCTAAGATCGAAGATTTTTTTTCAATTAGGACCTCAAGATTATCTGTGTTTAGTCTTTTCTCAAATGGAATGTGAGAATAAACAACTCTCTCAATTTCATTCCGTAATCGAGAAGTGTCTTCGTTATCACATAAATCATTTACAAATGATTGTGAAAAATAAATCACTTTTGACAACTCTTCTTCTATGTGAGAAGGTTTACAAAACAATTTTGAACAATCATATTTGTCATGAAATACAAGCCTTGCTTTATATTTCTCAACACTTTTATGGTCGAGAAATTTTTTATGTTTTAGAAAAGAAAAACTTTGTGTGTTCGCATTGCCAGCTGCACCAATTAAATCAGCAAGAGCGCTTTTCCCGGTACCTTTATTACCAATAATTGTAATCAAATCGCTATTCAATGGAATACATTTTATCTTATCAAACCATTCTCCATCATCCTTGGAACTTTCAACGTAAATACTATCGATGAAATATTTACCATTATCCTTTAGAAAAGAAAGCTTGTCTGGTTTATTACCAATAATAATTCTTTGCGCAGGTTCATATAAGATTTGTTTTAATCCTTCAAAAGTAGGATCCGCCTTTATCCAGGTAAAACATTTACCAATTCTATCTTTGGTAGATTCATTATTAGAATAATTATGAGCATCGCTGCAATCTAATAGTAAATCATTAACTTTATTTTCTCCAAGTTTTTTCTTGGCATGGTAATAATTCTCAATACTTTCTGAACTTGTAAAAACAAGATCAAATTTATTAATAAGGTCTTTTTTGGTTGCAATAGAAGAGTCATTCCATTTTAATGATTCCCATTCTGTTTTCCCTATAGCAGTTAGATAAAGTCTTTCACGATCTTTATTGAAATAAGTAGTTTGTAACAATTCAAAAATATCTTCTTCATCAACGGTGAGATTATTGAATCCTTCTTCTAAATCAGAGCCATATTCAGATAGCTTCTCTGCAGCTACACTACTCTTAATGGCATGTCCCAAATCTTCTAAACTTTGTTTAGTAATTAGACCACTCCACGATCCAGCTTGGGTACCGTGGGTTAATTTAAATTTGGGAGATATACCATTTAGGAATTGTTGTTGAATGATGTTAGGGGATAAAACTGAATCGTCTGCAAAAATTATATGTAGATTTATTTTTTTTAATCTTCCCTCCGTACCAACAAATTTATTTAGTCTAAATTCAATAACAGGAAGGAATAAATCGATGTTTTGTAATCTACCGTGAGCTTTATATTCAAGGACCTTTTGATAACCATCAATGAATAAGTAATCATTGATGCCGATAACCTTAAATGATTCCGGTAGGTTCTCCAAATCAATTATAAATTTCTCCCAATTTGAATCATTATCAATACCATAGTTTTGCACAATTGAAGCAGGAGTATGAACATGTAAATCCCACTTATTCCACTCTGAACCTCTCAAATATCTTTTTGCACTCATTATTTATACTCTTTATATTTTCAGTAAATTATTATTTTAAAACGAGATTCAATAACATAAATGTTATTATTTATTGTGAGTTGCTCTCAGCATAAATTTTTATTTCTGGAACAATCGGTTCGAGTTCGACCTCGCTTTGGATTATAGCAGCTAAATCGAAAACTTTTTTCGATTCTTTACGGATTTTCATTAATTCCCTTTGTCTTTCTTCTCCTTCAAAATCTTTTAAATAATCCCATCGGGGACAATAAGCATTAATAAAACCTAATGCTTCTATGAATTTCTTTCTTGTTTGTTTTTCTAGATACAGCGAATATTTAGAGTAAAACGTTTGAGCATCCTTGAAAACTTGCCTAACCTTTTCTGCATCATGTTCATCAAGACAATTAACAAAAAACATGCATTGCTCAAAAGCTTTTTGATGAGCTTCAAGACGTTTTTCAATTGCAACCGTTCTATACATGTCTTTTCGATTTAGATAAAGCGTAATAAGGGGTATGGTTGCGCCAATAATAAGAGTTGCTAAAGGAAGTATAATATTTGTAAACATCTTCACCTCAAAGTTGTTTATGCACGATTTGAGTGAATTGCAATTTATTCAGAATTATGTTCATGCGATAAGTTTTTAATTTTCTTTTTCTCATTAATCAGTTTTTCTCGTAAAGAAGTTATTGCAGCTTGAATACGTGCAATCGACTTATCATAATCAATAAACAAAATTGAATGAGATTGAAAAACAAGAAACTCAATCTTGTCTAAAATTACTTGAGAAGAATTAATAATGCTTAAAATGTCTATGGCGTAACCTTTGGGAACAAAATGAGTCAAATCATTTCTGACAGCTTCTGCAAGCCAAAAAATACTTTCAAGTTCATCATCCGAAATGGGAACTGCTTTTGACATATATAATCTTCCCATCCAGAAGTAAGAATCTTGAACACGTGCTAAAGCTGTCCAAAAACCAATTAAATTTTCTTTCGATATTTTCTGTTTGTTTTTTCTTTTATGAATTGGTGTAGTGGAAATATCAACCCATCCAATTCTGAAAGCCGGAGTTTTACAACTCTTTATAAAGAGATGAACCGTTTTTGATTTTTTTGGTTTCTGGTCGCCAACACTGACAATCCACTCATCTTCTCTACCTTTATATAACACATTTTCGTAATTACCATTTTCCAAGGCAGAGATGCAGAAAGAATAAAGTGAATGATGCATTGCAAATGCAAACCATTTCCATTTTAGATTGTCGTTCCTTTCTAAGAATTGAAGTGCGGTTTCCAGCGAATCGATAGCATTCTCTTTCTCGTCAATATAGAGCGCAGTAGAGCTTTCTCTATTCCATTCGAAATAACCTTTGTCGTTTTTTTCTGGAACTGGCATAAGTTGTTCTAACAAATCATCGTTGTTTTCCATCTGTTTTCTTCTTGTTAAAAAATATTGAATCATTCTTTCTTTTGATCGATGAAGAAACGATTGCAGTTTACTTAACAACAGAGTCAATGCCATTACGGATTAGCGGATATTTAAGGGCATACCCCACCATACTGCAAGTTCTTGAAGTTCATCAACATCATAACACTTTTGCCATTCTGATATCAACGCATATTTATCGTTTTCTATATAATACCAAATAAGGAATATTTCCGGTTGAGAGAAATAAATATTTCTATCGAGTTCAGTAATTCTCTCTTTGAATATTTGATTTATTTTTTGATCGTTATTATCAACAAAGCCAATTACCTTGTGCAAATCAAATTTAGATGTAGTAAGCAACAAACTAATCTGTGTTAAAAATATGATTGAAGTTTCTTTGTCATAATCTCTTTTTGCATACTTAAAGAATTTGCCCTCTAATTTCTTTAACGTTGCAAACACTTTATAATCCGGATGGCTTACCAGTTTATTATTTACCGTTTCAAATTCTTGGTCACAGATTTCCAATAATGAAGTCAATCTAAATACTCTTCTTTTTAGCGTTTCCTCAAGCGGCATGTCTTGTTTGTAGAGAAGAGCATGTTCAATATCAGCCCAAGTGTGTTGGCATAATGTACGGACTTGCATTTCAAATATTAATGGGGAGTACTGTTGTATCTCTGAGAATTGTTGCAATTCAGATTTTATACGAACTTCAAAATGATCTGATGTATAACCGAGCTGATCAAATTTTAATTTATCACTCTTTTTCTCAAAGTGTTCTACTATAAAATTGTTCTCAATAAACTGATTTACTTTGTCCACTTCAGATGGGAAATGACATACAATTCTAAAACCTAGTATATCATGAGCGTCTTCGTACTTAATTTCCTTTTTAGACAATTTTTTGAATAAACTGATCGGGTCTTTGATGCGACTGGTTATTTGCGGTAATATCTCCAATGATGGGAGATTCTCTTTTAGGAAAGATTCAATGACAGGTTGAATTATCTTGAAAGATTTTTCATCATTCTCATATTTTGTAAGTATATCTACAAACGATATGTCTTTTTTCGATTTCACGAATATACTTTTTTTATCTTCGAAATGATTTCCGCTTTGGTATAACCATTGTCGATAGAAGACAACTTAACTTTGTTACCAATATCACCATTTTTAGAAATTATTGATATATCATTTTCAAAATCAATCATCATCTTTTTGATGTGACTTTGAATAAGTTCTGTATCTTTTCTAAAGTTATCTTCGGGGAATTTATTCAGTCTCATATGATCTTCGTAAATTTGACGATCACCCATTTCAAGATATTCCATTGAAAACTCTAAAAAGCTCAATGAATTATCCGGTTTGTTAGTGTATGAAAGCAAATGCTCATAATATTTTGCTTTCTTGATCGGATCTTCAACTTTTGTAATATATGTCTGAGTAAATTCAAAGAAATTCTTAGTCATTATACGAGTATCATCATAGTATTCACAGCCCAAGAAATCTGATAAAAAGAAATCCGCAACTTCCTTCATTGAACTTATTTGTCGTTGATTATCAGCTACATATCCTTCATAATCCAATTCATAATCAATGCGATTAAAAAATATACTTGCCTTAAATAATTTTGTTTTCTTTGTTAATAATAGATCGTGAACCGTGACAATATCCAAATAATTCTGACCGGAATTTTTCTCAATCTTGGCACCCTCGTCTCTCTCCACTTTAAGTATAGCCAAAATATTCTTTGCGTTAATTTTTCCTTCAATAATTACAATGATGCCGGCGGGATTTGTTCCTTTCTGTATATCATACAAATGTTTTGCAATTTTCTTCGAGGGCTCTACAAAATCAATTCGAGGTGAAGAAGAATTTAATTCGGTGATAATAGCAGGTACCGGTGAAGTTATTGAAGAATTAAATCGAACGCGGAAACTTTTCTTGCTGATAATTTCAGTGAGTTTATCCTTGAAAAATAACTTGAGTTCGGGAGTTAAATTGCTTTCCTTGTTGCTGTAATCAATTTGAGGAGAAGTGTCGTCCTTTTTGTGTCGGGGAACATCGTGAACAATTATCTTCGAGATTTCTAAAAGAGCGATATCTTTCTTTTGCATTTTATTCTCTTCAAATTGTTAAGTAGAACTGTTTATTGTATTGGGATACCCTTTCCCTTTTCTTCCAGAGCTTCTTTTAAAACTTTTTGTAAAAGTAAATTTGTTTGTTCTTTGGTTGTATTTATGTTTTGTTCTAATTGATCGCAGAATTGCATTAGCTGGTTAAGCTTGGAAACGATTCTTTGTTGTTCAGAAAGTGGTGGAAGAGGAATTATTAGTTTTGAGAGAGATTTGCCCGTAAAATGTTGAATACCGGCACCAGTAAAATAATTACTAAGATATTTAGAACGAGCTGCCCATATTAAATAATAAAGAAAATATTCGTTGTCAATGCCTTCATAAAATCTAACACGATGAATAGCTTTTTGTATTTTCATATTAGGAATTTGATTCCGCCATATTGCAGCTCTACCAGGTTCACCACCTTCACATATTAAAACATCACCGTATTTTAGTCCATATTTTTCTTCCTCATGATCTTCAAATCTCATGTTTAGTAA
>DAIEQP010000298.1 GCA_027347805.1 Ignavibacteria bacterium
TTTTTCATGATATCGATGCATGTTTCATCCTGAAGAACTTCAATTTCAATCCCCTGTGATTTAAGATGTTCTTCATCTCCCATAAAAGTTTTGTTTTCTCCAATAATAACCTTAGGAATGCCGTAAAGCAGTATTGCCCCGCTGCACATCGGGCAGGGAGAAAGCGTTGTATATAAAACACATTCTTTATAAACCGATGCGGGCTGCCGGCCTGCATTTTCAAATGCATCCATTTCTCCGTGAAGAATCACACTTCCTTTTTGAACACGCTGGTTATGCCCGCGCCCAATAATTTTTCCTTTATGAACTATTACAGATCCTATTGGAATTCCCCCTTCATTTAAACCTTTTTTTGCTTCATCAATTGCGGCCTGCATAAATTGATCCATTTTCACTCCAAAGTTTTCTGTAATATCTGCAAATCAAAATTCATGATCAATAATTATTGAGGATAATTTTGTTTAATAAATTGTTCGAGCTGATCTTTTCCCCATGTAGGCATTAATTCGTCCTTAGGAATAAATTCATTGAATTTTTTCAATGAGCTTTCGAAAATCGATTTTGCAGCTTTGGCTCCGCCTCCAAATTGTTCAGGAGTATAAAACGTTGTCATTCCAACTAAATATTCGGGTCTTGGGTTTTTTGGATCGAGTACCTTGGCTTTTTCATAAGCTTCGTTCATCGGCTGCAAATACTGCATGTACCTATTCATTGGATCAATCTGCAATCTGCCGGCAAATAAAAATCCCTTCAAAACATAAATTTCGGATTCGTTTGGCTGAAGTGAATCTGCAACAGCCAAAGTTTTTACGGCTTCATCAAGATATGTATCTTTTTTGGCTGCATCAGGATCGGTGAGACTTGTTAATATTGTTAGATAACTGGCGTAATAATAAGGAAGCCATTTCGTTTTTTCTGCATTGGCAATTCTTAAATATGAATTTGTTAAATCAACCATATCCTGAACTGTCTGCATTGATTTCATCTGTTCTAAATTATTTTTCATGGCTTCTGTATATTTTGTGTCATCGGCACGGGTAAAAGTAACCAGACAAAAAAAGCCTAGTAAAATTGCTGCAGCATTTTTCATTTTTCTTCTCCTCTATTGGTATGGATTTTCTTCGCCTATTGAAATAAATACACCTAAAAATGCAGAACGCAAAGTTGCCGGTAAAACAGGATTACTTATTTTTCCATCTGATGAATAACGGTAACCGTAAACATTTGCAAATCCTGCAATGTTATCTATTGAGAAAAATATTACACTATAACTTCCAAACCACCTTGCAACATAACTGATATTTGCACTAAGATTATTATAACTATCCGTATGATCACCTAAAAATTCAGGATTGTTGGGATTGAAATAAGGACGGCCCGAAGCATGAACATAAGTCAACGCTACAAATGAAGAAATTGATTCGAACCATCTTTTGAATACAATCGAAAACGTATGCGGTGATGCAAACGTTGGAAAAGCCATTGTTGGATAATTGCTGTATTCCCTTTTTGTATCAAGGTAAGAATATGAAATCCAGTAGTCGCAATTCCTAATTGTCCAGCTGTCACGCCAGAATATATCCAGTCCCTTTGCATATCCCTTTCCATCGCTGCTGAATGGAACAACCGGCAGATTGAAGTAGGGATAATTGTAAACCGTTCCCTTCACCAAGTTGTGATATTGTTTATAATAAATCTCCGCTCTAAAAGTTCTATTCTCTCCGATGTACTGATAATTGGCAATGTAATGATCGGCATTTTCATAATCGAATTTATCATATTGAATCAGGAAGTTTTTTTCCGGTGTTTGATAAAATCTTCCGTAAGCAAAATTTAGCTGGTCATATTTTCCTAATCTATATGCAAATGAAATTCTTGGGGCAATATTAAACTTGTTCAAGACCTTCGAGTGTTCTGCACGAATACCAACTTTTGCTGCCAGGTCATTTGAAAAATAAATATCCCCTTCTGCAAATCCTGCCGTATAAACTTCGTTCAGCTTAATATTAAGTTGATTATATGTATCATCATATAAAGTGTTGTGAACTTCTGCACCAAACGTTAAATAAATATTTTCATTTAGCTTTTTGTTTGCTGTGAATTTTGTTTGCACTAATCTTTGATCCTGGGAAATATTATTACCTGCGGCATTAATTCTATCTTTATCTAAACTGTAAGAGAATCCGCCGAACAAATTCCAATCACCAACAATATCCCGGTAGCTTACATTTGAATAAATGTTTTCAGGTTTCATTTCATAATAAGTTTTATTTGGTATGTTATCGAGATCTGGCAGATACAATGAAAGATCGGATTTGTTGTAAGAAACAAATGCTTTAAGCAAACCATTTTTCGAGAGTTTCTGTCGAAAATTTGTAGAAAGATCAATAGAACTTGGAGATCTGTCCCAATCAACCCGTTGCTTAAACACATTGTTGTATGGATTCAGATTATAATAACCGCCTTCGAAAGAAAAAGCTGTGTTTTCCCATCTCTGAGTATGAGCACCGCCAAATCCAAAAACCATTGTATTTATTGCAGTAATTGTTTGTTTGGGCATGTCTTCTGTTTTCAAAATTAGTGCAGAAGAAAGAGCCTGCCCATATTGTGCGGAATAACCGCCGGTACTAAAAACAGTTCCTTTAAACATCATTGGAGAAAATCTTCCTCGAGACGGCAAATCTGGAACGCTGCTCGAAAATGGTTTTTGCACAATCATTTCATCAATAATTGTTTTGGCTTCAGATGCCGAGCCGCCGCGAACAAATAATCCTTCAGTCTCGCCGACTTTTTGCGCCCCCGGTAAAGTATTTAATGATGTGTATAAATCTGCAGTCGCTCCTGTCGTTACAACATCAAGGGGTTTAAGAATAACTCCTTTCTTTTCATCGCTTGCTTCAAAACTACCGGCAGAAACAACAACTGCATTCATTTGCGTTATTTCTTCTTCAAGAGAAATATCAATTTTCATTTCCCCCTTTTTCAGATTTAATTTACTTTCATATTTTTTATAACCAACAAAGCTTGCAATAAGAATTACTTCACCTTTTTCATTTGTCCTGAATGAAAAACTTCCATCTTCCTTTGATGTAACTCCATCATAAGTATCTTTGATATAAATATTCGCGCCGGGTAAAGGTGAATTTTTATCATCAGTAATTTTTCCGGAAATTCTCGTCTGGGCATTAATCAGAAATGGCAGCATTAGTGCCGCTAAGAACAAGCAACGATTCATTTTCATACATTCCTCGGGATGGGGTAAATTTACAATGATTAAGACGCGTTTCTGGTTGAATTGTGCCGGCAGGAAATAAATAATCCATTACCGAATAAATCGATAATGGATTATTAGAATAAAAGGAAAAATATTTTTAGTGATAATTCATTGTGCTGCCGCCAATAAATTCTCTTATAACCGAATCACCTGGAATTGCAGATTCATCTTCAACCGGTTCTATAGCATTCAACATTTTCATTGTGCGCAAAGCACGCGCGTATGCATCTTCTGTTAACGGATCTCCCGCATACTTCTTTTCCCATTCCTTAAACTGCGTTAAAAGTTTTGGTCTGTAAATGGGTATCTCATAAGGCATTGATGTATTAACAATATAATCGGCAGTGTTGCTGTATGGAAGAATTGTTCTTTTTTCGGATGACCGAACATAATGCCAGTGCAAAAGTGTTTGTTCAGGATTATATGCGCGGTGAACTGAATCGCGAAGCATGCGCCGAATTAACCTGATGTCTGTCCAGCGAATATATTGCCCATCAGGCATTTTCATCTGCAGCAATGGTTCAAGATAGAGTTTGAATTTTTGTGAAGCGGGAATTTCCCGGCTGAATTCAGGATACAATCCATGCAAACTATCTATTAATAATACTTCGTTTTCATGAAGCTGAAGAGGTGTGCGGTTATCGAATCTTTTTCCCTGTTTAAAATCATAATAAGGAATTAAAACTTCTTCGCCTGCAGCAAGTTTTTTAAGATGATCATTAATAAGATCGAGATCAAGTGCCTGCGGAGTTTCGAAATCATAATCGCCGAATTCATCTTTGGGATGCATTTCAAGATCGAAGAAATAATTATCAACAACAAGCGCGACAAACTTCATTCCCATTTTATTCAACCGCTGTTCGAGTTTCATTGTCGTTGTTGTTTTTCCTGAAGATGATGGGCCGCTTACCATTACCATTCTTAATTCAGCAGCTCTTTCTTTAATTAACTCTGCAGCAGTATCAAGCTGTGTTTCATAGAACGATTCGGCCTCGTGGACTATTTGTGGAAACTGTCCCCTCCTGATTCTTGAATTCACAGATTCAATAGTATTGAGATCGTGAGAAACAGCCCAGTCAAGAGAACGCCATACTTTCTTCCAGGGTATCAATTCATTTGGCTGTGAAAAGTGACGCGAATCTTCTCTCCTTCTCTGTGCAGCCTGTTCTCTATATAAAATAAATTCTTTTGCAACTTTGGCATGACCGTTTTCAATCAATACTTTTTCAATTATGTCCTGAATTTCTTCAACGTGAGGTTTATAACCCTCTTCATATTTTTCTTCGAGTAGAGTCATTACCTGATTTGCGAGTTCCGCGGCTTTTTCTTTGTCCCTTCCCCCAACTGAAACAGCTGCACGATAAATTACGTTGGAAATTCTATCCTGGTTGAAAGGAACTATCGCGCCGCTTCGTTTAATTACATCTTTAAACTTTCCCACTAATACTCCAATTAATAATTACAACAAAAATAGTTTATCCCTTTTACAGCTTCAATATTTCTCAATTTGGTTTTTTCTCTTTTGCAGGATTCACATTGTATTCACGTGATTTTCCTTTCGGGATGCTCAACGATTTCCATTCATCTCCAACACACATACGCGCAATTAAAACAATTTGCCCGGTGTGATAACTTAAATGTGCGAGTGATCTGTGAAGAGCATCCATCACAGAAAGTTTTTGTTCCCGAATAATAATTTGCCTTGCTAAATCTCCACCGCTTAACTTATTAATCTGATCAAAAACAATTTCGAAGGCTTCGTTCCAGCCGGCTAATAATTGCTCTCTGGAATTTTTATTTTCCTCAAATTCAGAATCACGGTCACGCCAAGGTTTTTCACCATCTTCAGTTAAAAAATTTGTGAATCTTGATTTAAGATTACCGATCAGATGATTCATTAAAATGGCAATCGAATTGCCATCATGGCTAATTATTTTATTGAGATCATTATCTTTTACCTGTGCAAGGGCAAGTTCAACCAATGATTTATATCTTTTATATTCTCCGATTATTGATTCAGCAAACATTTTAATTCCTTTCTGTTTTAATCAACAATAAAAAGTTTTGCGCCGATTTCTGTATGCGATCTATGCGGGGCAGCCTCATCGGCAACCTGGTAACTCATGCCCGGCTTCAAAATTGATTTGCTTCCATCCTTTAACTCCGTATGCAATTCACCTTCGAGACATAAAATTATATGTCCCTTTGGGCACCAATGATCAGCTAAATAACCAGCTGAGTATTCAACCATTCTAACACGAATATCACCAAAGTTTTTGGTTTTCCAGTATGCGGTCCCGGTTTCTCCTTTGTGTTCCGTTGCTTCGATATCGGCCCAATCAACAACTGAAAATGGGAAATCAATCATCTTCATCTTAATTCCTTACTATTAGATTAAAAAATTACTCAACAATTTTTATAATGTCTTCTTTATTCGGAACAAGGCAAAGAAATTCAAATGGTTCATTTCCAATTGTTTTATAACAATGAGGAATGCCAGCCGGAATAAATACAACATCATTTTTCTTTACAACAAATTTCTGGTCGCCGACAACAACATCTGCGCTTCCGCCAAGAACAAGTTGTTCGTGCTCAACTGTATTTGTGTGCATTGGCATATCTCCCCCCGGTTCAATTGTAAATTTTCTCATTGCAAAGTTTGGGGCTTCATTAGAACTTATCAAGATTTGCCGAGTTGTTCTTGTTCCGGCTTTTACTTCTTCTTTTGGAAAAGCATCCATTTGCTTGATAAACATGTCATTCCTTTCATTTAATAATATGAATGAAAATAAAATTTCTATACAACATAATAATAAAGAGTACAAGAAAGTATTTAGAAAACAGGAAATGCAAGTTTGTAACATTCTTTTTTAGATAGAACAAAATTATTATCTTTTCAAAAAGTATTTAGGCTAGATGGACGCAGATTTTATTCAAATAGACGATGTAGTTATAAACACAGAAATTGTTCATTCAAATTTTACCTGTGATCTCGCAAAATGTAAGGGTGCCTGCTGCACAATGGAAAGTCCGTTTGGTGCGCCGATTACACAAAACGAGATAGATGAAATTCAGAAAGCGCTTCCCGAAGTGATTGGTTATCTTCCCAGAGTACATGCAAATGAAATCAATAAAAGAGGTTTCTGGGTTAAGCGACAGGATGAATTGATGACTCGAAGTATAAATAATCGTGCGTGTGTGTTTGTATATTTTGAAGGTGATATTGCAAAATGCGCTATCGAGAAAGCTTTTAACGAAGGAAAAATAAATGTTACAAAACCAATTTCGTGTCATTTATTTCCGATAAGAATTTCTAACTTTGCAGGGCCGGTTTTGCGTTATGAAAAATACAGGGAATGTCAGCCGGCTGTTGAAAAAGGGCGTAAAACTTCAATAAAGATAATTGATTTTTGCAAAGATGCGCTCGAAAGACGTTTTGGTAAAGAGTGGTTTAAAAAAGTAAAAGAGGTTTTAGAAAAATAATATGTTATCGCTTCAACAAAGATTATCATTACAGCAAAAATTATCTCCGCAACAGATACAGTATCAAAAACTGCTTCAGCTAAATACGCTTTCACTTGAACAACGAATTAAAACCGAATTGGAACTCAATCCGATTCTTGAAGAAACACTTGATGAAGAAATTGATTTAGATCAGCTTGAAGAAAGCCCTGAAGATGCCGAAGAAAAGACAAACGATGATGAAGACACATACGACAGCAAAGATGATTAATTCGATTTAGAAGATTACATGAATGAATCCGAAGCGGAAATGGAATTGGACCGCTTAAACAGAAGACCGGATGAAGATCATATTCAGCCGATTGCCCCGCAGAGAAAAACACTTAGAGAAAATTTAGTCGATCAGCTTCACATGCTGGATTTAACAGAAGAAGAAACAATTCTTGGTGAAAATCTTATCGGAAGTCTTGACCGTGACGGGTATTTTAAAACTGATCTTGCAAAAATTGTAAATGAACTTAAACTTTTTGAAGACCTCGATGTAACAATTGATCATGCAGAAAAAGTTTTACGCGCCATTCAAACTCTTGAACCGGTTGGAATCGGGGCAAGAAACCTGCAGGAATGCTTACTCGTTCAAATCAGAAATTCTTCTTATGATCCTTACTATTCATATCTAGCAGAAAAAGTTCTAAGCGAACATTTCGAAGATTTTGCCAACAAACGCTTCGAAGTGATTCAGCGTATTATGAATCTTTCGAAGGAAACTTTAAGAACAACTCTGGATTTGATTCAGAAGCTTAATCCCAAGCCGGGCGAAGGCAATATTGATTCTGAAGAAATGAATCAGATAACGCCTGACTTCCTGATTGAAAAAGTTGAAGATAATTATATAGTTACTCTTAACGATAGAAGCGTTCCCTCCGTTACAGTCAGTAAAACTTATCTTGAAATGCTTGATACAAACAAGCGAAAGAGAAAAATTTCAGATCGTGAAAAAGAAACTCATAAATTTTTACGCGAAAAATTTGAATCGGCAAAATGGTTTATTGCCTCTCTTCAGCAAAGAAGAAATACTTTGATGAAGATTATGCGCGCGATTCTTGAAAAACAATACGAGTTTTTTGAAAGCGGACCCAAATTCTTAAAGCCGATGATTTACAAAGATATCGCCGAAGAAATTATGATGGACATATCCACAATCAGCAGAGTTGTAAACGGAAAGTATGTTCAGAGCCCGCAGGGAATTCATGAACTCAAATATTTCTTCAGTGAAGGATTAACAACAGACAGCGGTGAAGAAGTTTCAAACAAACATATCAAAGAACTTATCAAAGAAATCTGCGACCATGAACCGAAGAATGCGCCTTACAGCGATGATAAAATTGCAAGCATCCTGCAGGAGCGCGGATTCCATGTCGCAAGAAGAACAATTGCAAAATACCGTGAAGCTCTGAAAATTCCCGTTGCGCGTTTGCGTAAGGATTTATGATCGCACTGGATGTTCTCTTAATTATTTTTCTTTTTTTTCTTTTTGCATTCTCTCATACCTGGCTTGCATCAAGAAAACTAAAAAAAGCGCTGGCTGAAAAAATTGGAACGCGTATAGCTTTCTACAGGATATTCTATAATATAACTTCCGTCATGTTCTTCATTGTATTTTACTCCTTGGCGCCAAAACCTGATGTTATAATCTATGATTTACAATATCCGTTTGATCTAATTACATTTGCACTGCAGGTTCTTTCTTTGGCTGGATTAATCTGGTCTGCAAGACAAACTGATTTAAAAGAATTTATCGGTATTAAGCAGCTGGAAAGGTTCTGGGCCAATAATTATTCACCGGAAGATCTTGATGAAAAGCAGGAATTAAAATTAACAGGGGCTTTTAAACTTGTGCGTCATCCAATATATATGTTTTCAATTATGTTTCTTCTTTTCAGGCCGCAGATGAATTTGTTTTACTTAACAACATTCATTTGTATAATAATGTATTTTTATATCGGTTCTGTTTTTGAAGAGAAAAAACTTGTTGATGTATTTGGTGAACAATACAAAGAATACCAGAAAAATGTACCGAGGTTATTCCCAATAAAAATTTTTAATAGACAGGAAAACAAATGAAAATTCGCTCGACAACAATTATCGGATTAATTCACAACGGACAGGCTGCTCTTGGCGGCGACGGCCAGGTTACTCTTGGCAATACTGTGATGAAACATAATTCGATGAAAATTAGAAAATTATTAAATGGAAAAGTATTAACCGGTTTTGCCGGTTCAACTGCAGACGCATTTACACTTCTTCAGCGTTTTGAAGAAAAACTTGAAGCTTACAGCGGCAATGTAAGCCGCGCAGTTGTAGAACTGGCTAAAGACTGGAGAACCGATAAATATTTACGCCGGCTTGAAGCTATGCTTGCTATTATATCGGAAGATAAAACTTATGTTGTTAGCGGTACCGGCGATGTGATTGAACCGGAAGACAATATTGTTGCGATCGGAAGCGGTGGAATGTACGCTCTTGCGGCAGCAAAAATGTTAAAGAAATTCAGCAACCTTTCTGCAAAAGAAATTGTTGAAGAATCATTAAAGACTGCAGCTGATATCTGCATTTATACAAACGAAAAAATTACTGTAGAGGTTATTGCATAATGAACGGAAAGAAAAACGATTTAATGAAAAATTTAACGCCAACACAAATTGTAAAAGAGTTAGATAAATATATTATCGGGCAGAATGACGCGAAGCGCGCTGTTGCAATTGCACTTAGAAATAGATGGAGACGCCAGCAGGTTGATGAATCTATGCGCGAAGAAATTATGCCTAACAATATTATTCTTATCGGGCCAACAGGAGTTGGAAAAACTGAAATTGCACGCCGGCTTGCAAAACTTTCCGGAGCTCCATTCGTAAAAGTAGAAGCTTCTAAATACACAGAAGTTGGTTATGTCGGCCGCGATGTTGAATCAATGATTCGAGATCTTACTGAAATTTCAATAAGCATTGTAAGATCGGAACAAACCGAAAAAGTTCAGCAGAAGGCGGAGCGTCTTGCTGAAGACAGGATTCTTGATCAGTTGATTCCCCCGGTAAAAAAACCTGTTGGATTAGCGCCAGAAGAAAATGGCGAAAATGAAGAACTCCAGAATGAAAAAACACGCGAGTGGATGAGAGAAAAAATTAGAAATGGTGAAATGGATGATAGATTAATCGAGTATGATACCACCTCTCCTGCTTTTGGTATGCAGGTGCTGGGACCGATGGGAATGGATGATATGACTATGAATTTGCAGGAAATGATGAGCAGCATGATTCCAAAGAAAAAGAAGAAACGCAAAACACCAATTCGTGAAGCAAAAAAATTAATGGCGCAGGAAGAGGCTGAAAAATTAATTGACATGGATGCCGTTCAACGGGATGCAATTCAAAGAGTTCAGGAATCTGGAATTGTATTCATTGATGAGATAGATAAAATTGCAGGTGCTAAAAGCCAGCAGGGTCCCGATGTTTCCCGCGAAGGTGTACAGAGAGATTTACTACCGATTGTTGAAGGATCAACAGTAAATACAAAATATGGTCCTGTTAAAACCGATCATATTTTATTTATTGCATCGGGTGCTTTTCATGTTGCAAAGCCGAGCGATTTAATTCCAGAATTACAGGGAAGATTTCCGATCCGCGTTGAATTGAAAAGTTTAACCGAAGATGATTTTGTAAAAATTCTTACAATTCCACAGAATGCTCTGCTGAAACAATATTCTGCAATGCTTCAATCGGAAGAGGTTTCAATTTCTTTTAAAGAAGATGCTATCAGGGAAATTGCCAAAACCGCCGCTCTTGTAAATGACCAGGTGGAGAATATCGGCGCTAGAAGACTCCATACAATTCTTACAACTTTGCTTGAAGATATTTTATTTGAAGTTCCGGATAAAATGCCTGAATCATCAATAGAAATTTCAGGCGCAATGGTTAATCAAAAACTTGATAAGATTGTTAAGAACCGTGATTTGAGTAAATATATTTTGTAATAGTTAGCTTTAGATATAGCAGCTACAAAAACCCGGCTTAATTAACTTGAGCCGGGTTTTTATTTGCTTCTGGTAATGTTAGGTAATCAATAATCATTCTTTTCTTGTTTGCGTTAAGCTTTGCTCTTTTACTCATCTCTTCAATTTTAGTTTCCCATTCATCGGCGGAATATTTTTCTTTAGGATAAACTCTATGGCAGCTTCCGCATTTTTCATAATAAAGTTCTTCCCCTTCACTCTTATAAACTATAGCGGCAGCGCACCCAGCTAAAAATAATAAGCCTAGAACAATTCCATACTTCATAATTCAATTCCAAGAATTGTCCTGAATTCATATTTCTCGTGTCCAATCAAATCAAGACCGCTAGATGCAGCCGGGCTGCCTGAAACCTGCGGCATTAAATTCATTACTAAATAAAGTCTATCGGTTTTAAAACTGATTGTGGGACCAATAAACGTTGCAGAGCCGGTTTCATTACTCAATATGCTGCTAAAATTTCTATGATTGCTTAATTCAATTCCAATAGATACATTTTTATTTAATTCGTATGCAAGCCCGGCACCTATCTCAAAATCAGAAACAGTTTCACTGGTCATGGGGTTCCTTTCAATCTCAGAAGAAATATTAAGAACCGAAATAAATTCTCCCATGCGTTTGGATAGAATTAATTTTGGCTCGTAAGAAATCTCACTTCCACCATAACTTAATTCAAAATAGAGTGCCGGGTCTATCCAATATTGATTTGGATTGGACAGTCTGTATCTTAATTCGACAGAAGTTGTAGAAAATGAAAGTGGCTCCGATTCGAAATTATTTTCACTGCTTTTTGTTTCTTCCAGGTTAAAGTACATTGAAGCAGTTAATCTATCTGTTACTCCATATTCAATTTCGAAACGGGGTTTCCACTGGTAAAAATATCCGTTTTCCTTTCCAATATTTCCTCTTTGCCAGAATTCAAACTCAAGCGCATTGGCCGGGAGAGTATATGCGGTATAAGAGCGGGCAAATTGTTTTTGATCCGCCCTCGAATTATTTATTCCAACAACGAACAAAAAACCTAAAACAAAAAAAAGATTTATATAGCGAAGCATTTATTCTCCAATAAGTTTTCTCCCGTAAAACTAATCCTACCTGTTTTTCTCATCAATCCCACGAATTTATGATTTTCAGCCGGTCTCTCCCTTTTTAAAGGGATTATTTTCGGTGTAAATTAACTTTATACGTTCAGACCAATTGGTATGCACGTTTTGGGCGTATTTTTCCAATAATTTTTGCGTCGTAATTGGTGCACAAAAAAATTGAGGAAAAAATGAAACGCATTTATTTATTGATTCTATTAACACTTCTTTCAGCTTTACCCGCCCCGGCGCAAACAGGAGAATATTTCGGCTCGATAAAAGGAAAGGTAATAGATTTTGAAACAAAACAGCCGCTTATTGGAGTAAATGTTTTAATACCTGAATTGAAAACCGGATGCTCTACCGATTTGAACGGCGAATATTCTCTTCCTAAAATCAAAAATGGAAGTTATACAATCCACTATTCCTATATCGGTTACGAAAAAGTTATGAACCCGGATGTGATAGTCAGATCCCAGAGAATAACTTATGTGAATATTGAAATGAAACCTTCGGCAATCAATATGAATGCTGTTGATGTTACCGCTGGATATTTTAATCAAACAGAAACGCAGCCCATCAGCGCAACTGCTTTTTCTTTTGAAGAAATAAGAAGAGCCCCCGGTGCTGGCGGAGATGTAAGCCGAATTATATTCGGTCTGCCATCGCTGGCAAAAATAAACGACACAAAAAATTCTTTAATTGTAAGGGGCGGCAGTCCTGTTGAAAATGGTTTTTATATCGACAACATTGAAATACCAAACATTAATCATTTCCCCGTTCAAGGATCAACCGAAGGACCGATTGGAATTATTAATGTTGATTTAATTGATAATGTAAATTTTTACAGCGGCGGTTTTTCTTCAATTTACGGAGATAAACTTTCCTCAATCATGGAAATGAAATTCCGCGAAGGAGACAGAACTTCAATTAATACCCAGCTCGATATGAGCATGCAGGGATTCGGCGGTGTTATCGAAGGTCCACTCGGAAACGGAAAGGGTTCTTTTGTTTTATCTGCAAGAAGAAGTTACCTGGATTTAATTCTTGATTTGATGAATGAGAAAGTCGGAATGCCCCTTTACGGCGATGTGCAGGGAAAAATTGTTTATGATTTATCTCCGAATAATAAGCTGACATTTATAAATGTATTCTCGGCGGACAATCAACTAATGAACCAGGATGATGCAAAAGAAAATAAAAATTACGTTTATACAGATTATAAATATTATTCAAATACAGCTGGAATAAACTGGCAATATCTCTGGGGAAAAAGCGGTTATTCAAATACTTCTTTTGCCCATACATATTCAAAAACAAACGGAAAATTTTATCAGACTCGCGATGGTAAACTTTTGCTTGATAACAATTCAAGCGAACAGGAATTTAAATTCAGAAATTCCAACCATTGGATTGTAAATAACGGACTTAAATTTGAATTTGGATTTGATATTAAAAACACACTG
>DAIEQP010000334.1 GCA_027347805.1 Ignavibacteria bacterium
CTGTGAAAGAATAATTTTTAGGTGAATTACTATTACCATGTCCCTGAATGAAGTTAATCTTCTGCCAATCTCCAGTTTCATTTTTTCTTTGTATTTCAAAACCGTAATTATTTATCTCTGTTGCTGTTTGCCAGTTTAGCAAAACACCATTTCCAATAACTTCTCCTATAAAAAAAGTAAGCTCCACTGGTAAAGCAGAATCAGGATTGTTCCTTAAGCTTGGATAATTTGATCCATCTCCTCCAACAATTTGCCAAACAGTTGTAAAATCCCAGCCGCTGAATGTTGATTGAGTCTTCATCTGCACTGTTGTTTTTGAACTTCCAGTTCCTGAAGGACTTGAAGAAGTGCCAGCAGTTTGATAATCCCAATAAGAACTTGTTACAGTTCCGCTACAGCAGTCCCCAATTAAACCACCAAGGCGATATAATCCACCTACAGTTCCTGTATAACCTGTTACGGCTCCAGAATTATAACAATTTGTAACAACTCCTGTTGGCCCGGTATTATTATAACCGACTAATCCTCCGACCGGAGCATAGTTTGAATTTACAGCTCCTCTATTATAACAATTGCTAATTGTACTTCCAGTATTCTGCCCAACCAATCCTCCAAGGTATGTCCATGCTGAGGAAGAAGTTGCTGTTGCCGTGCCAGCATTATATGAATAACTTACAGTACAGCTGCTACTTGTATTTCCTACCAATCCCCCAATTACTTGTGAACTCCCTGTTACTGAACCGGTATTATAACAATATGATACTGTAGTACTTGTGGCGTTGCCAATTAATGACCCGACATAATTTTGCCCAGTCACTGAGCCATTTAATAAACCAACTTTAGTTATTGTTGCACCATTGGTATATCCAAACATACCAATATTATCTGTTGTCGAACGATTAATATAAAGACCAGTAATAGTATAATTTTGACCATTATACTGTCCAGTAAATTTGGTAGTAGAATTACCAATTGGCGTCCATCCTGAACTGCTGCTCCAGGTATTTATAGCTGGGCTGGCTGAATTAAAATCGATATTTGCAGTTTGTGTATAATAATCATTCCAATGAGAAGAATTTTGGCTTACCCAATATAAATTCTCCCAAGAGGCAATTTGATACGGATTACCACTGCTTCCATCTCCTGTTGAAGGAGCAGTTGCTGTCTGTGAAATTAAATGACTAGAAGAAAAAAATAAAAGAAGTAATAAAAGATTATACTTTTTCATGCACTCTCCAATGTTTTATTTCATCAATATCATTCGTTTTGTTACAAAATTTTTACCAGAACCAAGTGTATAAAAATATACACCGCTGCATAAGGCTGAAGCATCAAATGTTGTTTCATAAATACCAGCACTTAGAATCTCATTCACAAGAACAGAAACTTCTCTTCCAAGTAAATCAAAAACGCTTAATTTAATTTTGCTTTCAGCTGGAATTTCATATTTTATTTTTGTGATAGGATTGAAAGGATTAGGATGGTTTTGATAAATATAAAATTTATCAGGTATATCTAAAGAAAACATTAAATCATTCGAGTATTCGAATCGTCCGTCAAAATCGATTTGTTTAAGTCTATAAACAAAATTCTTTCCGCCTGTCGGTCTATCAATAAAAGAATAATTTTTAATTGAATTACTGTTGCCATAACCATTTGTAAACCCGATTTTTATCCAGTTTGAATTTTCACTTTTTCTATGAATCTCAAAACCATAATTGTTTATTTCTGTTGCCGTTTGCCATACTAATTTGACACTCTGCCCGGCAATTTCGTAATTGAATGATTTTAATTTTACAGGAAGAGGTTCGTTATAAAGATTCAATACTTCTGCTGCAGTTAATTCCCTGCTGTAAATTCTCAAATCGTCCATGTAGCCATAAAACCATTGATCCCAGGACATGTTCTGCCTACCCAAATATTGATCTGTTCTGGTGATTGTGTTAGGCTCATATCCATCTGTAGTTGATGCATCAAGAACACCATTTTTATACAATTTCATGCTTGTGCCACTTGCGGTAAATACAGTAAAGACCCAGTTACCTGCTGAAAAGAAATTATTACTTGATACAGCCTTACCATCCCCAGATGTACCTTTATAAACTACTGCATATGCATGTGGATCATAATCAAGGTTTAATATGCTGATTGTTTCGTAGTACCATGTACCGCCAATACCGGTACCAAGATGAAAAACACGGGCATAATTATTAAACGCTGAATACTTCACCCAAATACAAATTGATAGTGGTCCTCCGTTCTGCCAGTCGCCAAGATCGATATAGGCATCATTTCCATTAAAATAGTAAGCTTTATTGGACTGGCCGAATCGGTCTGTTGTAAGAGTTGCATTATAAACAGTAGCATGATGATTGTTGCCGCTTTCATCATTTGCATTCCCATTGAATGGATAATATGCAATTAATCCATCTGTGGGTATTTGTGAATAGCAGTTATTTGAAAAAAGCAGAAAGAATAGAGTTCCAAATCTTAAACAACTTTTCATTTTGCCTCCTTAATTATCTATGGAGGATTTTTATATATCATGCAAAATTTTTCATCACCATCATCTTGTTAATAACATCTGAATCAGGTAAGGAAACACCAGTAAAATTTTTGGTGATTTCACCATTTAAGTAAAAAGTTTAATAATAATTAATACTTGAAGAACTGCCAGTCAATGGCACAAATGGGCTATTTATGCCGGCAGGATTTCAGGATATATTTTCTTTAATTGCTTTTGCTACCACCTGAGCTCTAGAATGAACTTGAAGTTTTTCATAGATATGTCTTATATGGTTTTTTACAGTTAGCGGACTAATAAATAATTTATTGGAAATATCTTCATTGTTCATGCCGGAGACAAGCAAATTTAATACATCAAATTCCCGTGATGAAAGATTATAATCCTTTTTTTCATTTGGAGCAAAAGATTTAAAAAGAGATAAAGCTTGTTTCGCAATTGTTGGTGTCATTGGCGAACCACCGCCTACAACATCTTCAATTGCCTGTAATATTTTTATCGGTGGTGTTTTCTTAAGTAAATACCCATCAGCACCAGCCATAATTGAATTAAAAATATTCCTATCATCGTCATATACAGTAAGCATAATTATTGAACTATCTGGGAATTTATTTTTCAATAATTTAATTCCTTCTATTCCAGACATTTCAGGCAAGTTTATATCAAGAAGGATTACATCGGTTTGCTTTATATTTTTAATTCCATCTTCAATAGATCCATAATTACCGGTGCAGGTGAATCCTTCAGTCGATGAGAGTATATAGCTTATACTTTCACGGTAAGCTTTATGATCTTCAATTATTGCCACTCTAATACTCATGTAACCTTCATATTACTAGTTCAAATCAATGTATCATGCTAATTTTTTACAATAGCCTTTTTAGCTTATTTTAAGACGAAGTAAAATTGTGCAACCATTCCCTTTTGATGAT
>DAIEQP010000362.1 GCA_027347805.1 Ignavibacteria bacterium
TTTTTCACAAATAGAAAGAATAATCCAATTCCTCTTTACCCAGGCGAAAAGACTAGCCCTATTAAGCATATTGTTTTCATATCCAAAGAAAATAGAACTTACGACGAAATTTTTGGTCATCTTAAAAATGGAAACGGAGATTCTTCGTTAGCCCGGTATGGAACAAACGTTTCCTTTACTAATGAACACAAAACTCTGGAAGTGAAAAACGGGAATGTTATGGTAAATCATTTGGCGCTTGCCAAAGATTTTAGTTACTCTGATAATTTTTATGTAGACTCCGATGTCTCGGCCGATGGGCATCGTTTGCTTTCAAACACTTATCCAAATGAATGGGTTGAAACAAACACCCCGGCTAATTATGGCAGCGACCGTAATTATAAAATGAATTCAAAATCACCCGGGATGGCCGGAATTAACGGTGCTTCCGGTGCAATTTATCCTGAAGATTATAATGAAGCCGGTTCAATGTGGGATCATATCGTTAGAAACAAAAAAGAATTTTTCAACTTTGGATTTGGGTTGATGTTTGAGCCATCATCTTATGAACCCGAATACAAATACACCGGTGTAAAATTTTATGTAAATTATCCTTTGCCGGGACCTTTGTTTACCCGTTCATCTAAAATGTATCCGACTTACAATACATCCATCCCTGACCAGTTTAGAATTGATCGGTTTATAAAAGAATTTAATTCAAAATGGGTTGCTGGAAAAAACAAACTCCCGGATATGTTAACTGTAATTATTCCAAACGATCATGGTGCAGGTGAAAGACCAAACGAAGGTTATCCTTTCAGAGAAAGTTATATGGCAGATAATGATCTTGCCGTTGGCAGAATTATTGAATTTCTTTCACACACATCGTACTGGAAAAATATGATTATAGTTATTACCGAGGACGATGCTCAAAACGGTGTTGATCATGTAGACGCGCATAGAAGCATTCTGATGGTTATTTCACCATATGTAAAACGGAATTATGTCTCACATACACATTATAGTTTTGGAAGTGTTTTTAAATCTTTCTGGAACGTTCTCGGTATTCCTTATTTAAACCAGTACGATGCCGGGGCAACAGATCTTTCTGATTTTTTTACTAACATTCCTGATTTTACTCCATACAAAGCTGTTGATATAGATAGAAGAATTTTTGATCCTCAGAAAGCACTTGATCCTCTTGATGAAAAATTTAATTGGAAATCTCTAAAAGAATCACCTCAAATTGATAATGTAAAAGACATGATGCGGGAAGCTAAAGAACAGGATAAAGATCGATTGGAAAACCGGGAAAAAATCAAATGAAGCCGTCAATAACATCAATTGGTGAAATTCTATACGATATTTATCCCGATCAAAAAAGATTGGGGGGAGCTCCGTTTAATTTTATCTATCATATTTGGAAAATTCTGGATAAAGCAAATTTTATTTCAAGTATCGGAGATGATGAAAACGGAAAGGAAATGTTGAATTATCTAAACTCAATTGGGTTTGATACAAGATACTTAATAATAGATAAACAATATCCAACCGGCTCGGTTCATGTAAAAATTGATGAGAATAAAATTCCACAATATAAAATCACTTACAACTGTTCCTTTGATCATTTAGTGCTGAACAGTAATGTGGAAAATGTTATTGATAATGAAACGGATATTCTTTCTTTTGGAACATTTACGATGAGAGAAGAAATTTCCCGCAATACGCTGCTCTCTCTTTTTAAAAAACCGGGAAAGAAATATTTCAGCGACTTGAATCTCCGCCACAATTTATATTCAAAAGATCTTGTCGAAAATATTTTACACACATGTAATGTTATAAAAATAAACCAGGAAGAGCTGGAAAAAATGCGAAGTTTGTTTTCAATTAGCGCCGATGATGTCGTTGATCAACTTATGAATAATTTTAATCTTGAGCTTGTTGCAATTACTTTAGGTGAAAATGGCGCTAAATTATATAATAAGAATAGATACAGTTACTACAAACCTGCAGAAGAAAACATAATCGATACGCTTGGCGCTGGAGATGCGTTCTCGGCAATCCTTTGTCTTGGTTACATGTATAATATTGATCTGGATGAGTTAAACAAACACGCGAATGATTTTGCACTTAAGATTTGCCGGGTTAACGGTGCCCTGCCAAAAGAGGATCTAATTTACCTTCCGTATAAAAAAATATTCTACTAACAAAAAACCCTCAAAGACAGTTTGAGGGTTCCTGTTTTAAATCATAATTGATTACTTCTTACCGGGCTTATCCGGTTTAACTGCTTGCTGTGTCAATTCAACATCTACTTTTTCTGGAAGCAGATTATGCATCGATCCTGTAAACATGTCAATCAACATACCAGGCAGAAAACCGTTAAGCGCATTCCCCCAAAACCAGAACGAAATTTTTCTTGTTAACTGTGTTTCGTATGCTTCGTATCCTTCTAATTCGAGCTTAACAATATGATTGTTCCCTCTTTCAAGATTAATTACCTGAGGAGTGGTTCCAAACTTTTTTCCATCAACAGTAATTTTTGCATTTGCTGGATTAGATTTTATCTCGACATCTTGCGTTGTAGTATTAAGTACTGTTGAGCAAGAGCTTAACATCATAGTCATAATAATCAATAAAGATGAATAAGCCACCCTTTTCATTAAATGCATCCTTTTTTGTTTTATTATCGAATTAATTCTGCAAAAGATTAGAGGCTTAAAGGATTGCCGAAATACTGCCTTCTACCTGATAAACGAAAGTCATATCTTTGAACTGTTCAATTCTTTTTCATTTGAATTACATTCATTAAATAAATACGGGTTCAAAATGAAGATTACCAGGCTTTTAATTACGCTAGTTATATCCGGCATTTACTTGATCAACACTTCAGTTTCGTTTTGCCAAACAACTGCACCCAGCAAACCGGCAACAAATATTGCCGATGCATTAAAACATCCACTCACTGAATTTTCTATGCCGGGTAAATTTCCCGGAAAAGTTATCAAGGTTAATGATTCACAATGTATTGCTGATAACAAAATTTCAGCTGATCATGCATATAAAATGGTCTTAAAGGGAATGCTTGAATTAACCGGCGAAAAAAACATTAATGATGCCTGGTTGAAATTTGTTACTCCAAAAGACCGGATTGGTTTAAAAGTAAATCCTATTGGCGGTCCAACACTTACAACAAGCGTAGAGGTTACACAGGCAATTATCAAACAGTTAATTGCGGCTGGTGTTCCAAAAGAAAATATTTTAATATGGGATCGGCGCTCCGCAGATTTGAACGGCGCAGGATTTACAAAAGAAAATTTTCCGGGAATTAAAATTGTTGCTACTGAATATGCCGACGAAAAAGGTTCCATGTATGATTCAAACGGCAAGCTTTACGGTGAACAAATGATTGACAAAAACTGGTATTACTGGGCAGACTGTGAAGAAAAATATGATGCCGAGACAATTCCCTACATGATCAACGAAGGTAAGTATTCCTACTTTTCAAAAATTGTAACACAGATGGTTGATAAAATTATAAATGTTCCGGTTCTGAAAAATGCAGGCGCATCAATTACGCTTTGTTTAAAAAATCTTGCTTACGGCAGCATTACCAACACATCAAGACTTCATAAACAATTATGGGCGGAAACCTGTGCCGAAGTTTGTGCATTTCCACCATTACGAGATAAAGTTGTTCTTAATATTGTTGATGCTATTAAGGGATGCTACAACGGGGGTCCGGCTGCTAATCCCCAGTTTTTTGCAGAATATAAAACTCTACTGTTCGGCAGTGATGCCGTTGCTGTTGATAGAATTGGTTATGAAATAATTTTGAAAAAAAGAATTGAAGAGAAAATTCAAAAAGAAGAATCTCCTAGAGGTAGAACTTTTATAAATTTTGCACAGGATTTAAAACTTGGAATTGGAGATTTAGATAAAATCCAGTTAAAACAATTTGAGATGAATTAATGATAAAGAAATATTTACTTGTTTTAATTTTAACATCAATAGTTTTTGCGCAGGCTCCTAAAGATTTTCCGGCAATTACATTATCAGACATTCCAGACGGTAAAATTGAACGGGAAGAAATTTACGATGGAAATAGCTTATGGGGATTTATTGACGGAGGGGCAGATGTTTATCTTGAGTATGGATTTGATAAACTCCTCTTTCAGGATGTTAAATGGAAGGGGGAATCTTTCCGCGTCGAGTTTTATAAAATGATTGATGAAGAAACTGCTTTTGGAATTTTTACTGTTTCAATTCACAAATGTGCAAAAAATGATACACTGACAAAGTGGATTTGCATAACACCATTCCAAGTTCAGGCAGCTGTTGGAAAATTTTATATTTCAATCGCCAACGAGAAGGGAAATAAATTAACCGGGAAATTTTCTGTAGAGTTATTACAAATAATTTTATCTAAACAAAAAGAAAAGCTGTTTGCGCTTCCCGATCAAATTGTTCGTTTGACTGACTTGAAGAATATTAACAAAGTAAAATTTATTAAAGGTGATTTAGGCATGCAAAACGGATTTCCGGAATGGCAGGATTTGTTCAGTAACTTCAAGAACTATAGTATTTATATTCTTCCTTCGGACAGTGATAAATATTATACTAATCTGGCAAAAGTAAGTTTTCAATCTGCACAAGATGCCTACAGCTTTATAACTTCCACCGGGATAGAAATCAAAAATTCTCAAAAATATTATTCAACAAATAAAAATAATCTGCTTAAAGAAATAAAATTACTTTCCGATAAGGAATTATACTATAGCGAAACTAATAGTGGGAAACCCGTTCTGGAATAATTATAAAACCTCAACACTGGTTGAGGTTTATTTCTATTGTAAAACTTTTTACTTTTTACGCAACTGATCGATACTCCAGATACCGGCACCTGCTGCAGAAAAATAGAGCCAGATAAAACAGTACAACACCGCTGCAACCCCATTATTTACTGTGGGCCAAAAACTTTGGGGTGCATGAAATTGAAAATATGCAACCGCCATTTCGCCGGCTAGAATAAAGGCAACCGGACGGGTAAACAACCCGATCAAAATCAATAATCCTCCAAAAGTTTCAAGAACTCCCCCGATTCCTACTTGAGTAAATATTTGTGCTGTTGCACCATTGGGAGGCATTCCAACCGGGAATGCAAACAATTTCGATGTTCCTGCTAGTATAAAAATTATAGCGGATATTATACGCAAAAGACTTTTAAATATTTCCTCTGCCTTAACCCAGGTTTGCAAAATCTTCATTATACTTCTTTCCCTTTGTAATATTAGTTTAACAAATTTTATCAGTCTCAATTTTTATCTGGATAAACAAATGAAGTGTTCTCTTCCTTTATTTTAATCGGACGTATTTCTATTCTGGCTGTATTTCCAAATTGAAATTCTGGATTTCCTTTTGCAATTTTTATTGCTTCGTCAATATCAGCGGCATTTATGTGGTAATAACCGACTATCACTTCTTTTGACTCAACAAAATATTTTTCTTTCCATTCACCCGATGAATTTGAAAGAATTATTCCTTCCCTTAACAGCGGCTGTGCAGATTTCAATTTACAATCGGCAGTTAAATCATCTATATATTCTTTACACTTATTTAAAAACTGGAGATGATATTCTTCTGACCAGGATGCGTGGTGATCAATTTCGTTTCGAATGAGCAGCATAAATTCTTTCATTTATGTCCCTTCAATTGTTTTAATTATATCATATTCCACTTCGGAAGATCATGAATAACAAATTTCTTTCAGAAATAATTCATAATTGAGAGTTTATGTTGCTAAAGAAAGAATAAAATATTCAAGGTGAGTTTATTAAATCAAGCTGTCACGGTTTATTCCGTGACAGCTTTAATGAATTACTTATTTCATATATACAAGTTTTAGAGACTTATTTATTCCCGCTCCGTTTACATTGAAAATATATATTCCGCTAGATACCTGTCTTCCTTCGTCATCTTTTCCATTCCATACAAGATTAATTATACTCTTTCCTTTAAAGTCATCAATATTGAATGTTTTGACAACCTGTCCCAACATATTATAAATCTTAAATGAAATACTCTTGCCAATCATATTTGCTGTTAGTTTTATTGTTATTGTTACTTGCGGATTAAATGGATTAGGATAAGCGCCCAAAGAAAATTCTGATGGGAGTTCTTTGTCATCTTCAATTCCTGTTTGTCCCGGTGTTTTTCCATCTTCTTTATAACAATCTTTGCACCAGCTTGTTGTATCTTCAAGAGCCAGGAATGCTGTATAATTTGTAAGTACTTTATTACTTATGCTAAGGTTCATTACTTCATTTATAGTTGAATTAGTAATGTTTCCCGTTAATAATGAATTGATATAAGAACTGGCCCACATTTTCTGAATAACATCTTCACCGATTTTATCCGTGCCATCAGTAACAACCATAGTCTGATTAAATGGTGATGTATTATATGATCCGGATGTTTTAATTATAAATGGAAACTTCCCGATGAATTTACCAACCTGCATCACTGGTTTTTTTAGTGTTACCGTTGATGCTGAACTCCCCATTGCCTGCCGGGCATAACAAAAACCATCTTGCAGCGTAGTATAAAGATCAAATGCATTGATAGTGCCGCCAATTTTTTGGTAAACATCTGAAACACTGGCAGAAATTCCATTTGAAATTTTTTGATAAGTTCCGCCGGTTAGTTTGGAAAGATTATCATAAAAATATTCATTACCTATATAAGAACGATTATTGAAATAATAGTAATAATAGTTTTTATCATTATAATCTAGAATGTAGGTCGGAATATTTATCGTCATGATTTTTTGTAAATCCGAAATTGCCTGGTTGCCATTTGTATTACTTCCGAGTTGATCGGAATTGGAAATTAGATAAACAATACCCCCGCCATTCTTTACAATAAAATCGTACCCTTCTCTCATTAGTGCAGGAAGGTTTGAATACGTTGCAATTGAATTCTCAGATAAACTGTTGAATGCGGTCGTGATCGAAGTTTTGTCGGCATTTATCCAGTTGCTGCTTAGTTTTCCAATATTCAGGCTTGAATAGAAAACATTAAATTTATCGTTGCCGCTGTAATTGGTAGAAATTGCTGATTTGACAGCATCGATTAACTGAGCTCTTGTTGAATTGCTTTTTTGTGAATCAAAATCCAGAAGCAGCAAAACTTTCTTAGGAGTAGCACTAAGAGAGTTTCCTGGCAATATCGCAAGCTGATAATATCCTTCATCAGTTTTTGTATTAAAAAATTTCAGATACACACCATTAAGCATAGGGTTGTTAAATGAAAGGTTGTAAGGCAGCGATGTATTGTAATTATTCAGATCGTATTTTATATGCTCTCCAAAAAATGGATCGGAACGATTAACAAAAGGAGTTGTAATATTCGATACATTTGGATTTGCCCACTCTTCGGTTCTCCATGTAATCACTTCAACATTTGCTGGCCGGTTTAAAGAAGCGCTCAGCCAATCAATTGGAATTGGTGTTGAGACATATGAATCGGTCCATGTTACAGGCGTCATATAAGTAATTCTGACTTTTCTCGTACCGGCACGATCCATAGGATAAACTCTAAGTTCATAATTTCTGCTTCCTGTTTTTTTCAGAATTGCCGGGTCTTTTCTTCGATTAACAATACCTTCATAAATTGAAGACGCACTCCATACATCAAGAATTTTTCCTTTACTGATTTTACCATTATCAAGCCACAACCATAAGTCTGTTACAAAGCTTCCCTCCGGTAAAGTAAAACTCATAACAGTTTCTAATTGGCTGCCGCTAAGAAAATTTCCCCCGCGAGCAGAAAATGTTAGATATGCACTTACCTGACTATAAATTCCCTTTGATCCAACAGAGAATACAGCTTCCTCGATAGTTCCCCTTGAAGAATACCAGGTAGCCTGGGGATCCTGAACATTTAAATATGTTTGAGCAGATACTTTTAAAGAAATTAATAGGAATAAAAACAATAAAACTGTTTTTTTTGCGACCATGACGGCCCCCTGTATTTGTTGAGTGATAAATATTCGAGAAGAATTTTATCTATATAAAAGAAAAACTTCCTTTACTATGTTTTGCCCCATCGTTTAGTAGGATTACAACAATCATACCCAACCAAATATCAAGAATAAAGAGAAAAATTTTACTCTTTCGAATTTTATAAACGAATTAATTTCGCGGAGAAAAAAGATTTTGCACGATTAATTAAAATTATCCAGAATTATTTTTATTAATTCTGGATAAACATTTCCCACCAGTTTTGCATTTCTTTTGTGTAGGTTCCACGCATCATTAGCAGATGATTTCCAAGCGGCTGTTCCAATAAATCGGTTGGTTTAGCAGAACCGTGTAATTTTATTTTTACCTGCGTTCTGCAAAGATTTTCTGAATCTGTGGATTCCAAAATTTCACCGGATGTTATCCATAATTGATCCAGTTTGTTTCCTCCCAGCCTGAATAAAGTAACTTTCCCTTTTGTAAATTCGCCTTGAATACCAACGCCCAATCCGGATTCAAAATGAGAACGGAGCTTATAAGATTGAATCATTCCCACTGGTACCGTGCAGTGAGCAAGTAAAATTGTATTTGATTCTTTATTAACCTGAGCCGGATTAGCCATCCAAACAGATTGATTAGTTATTGCGTTTGCCCAGATCATCCCAAGTGTCGAAACGAGATCGCCTTCGCAGCCGGCAATTATTCCGTCATCATTCAATTTTGAAAGGGCAAAACATCCGGTAGTTTTTAAGTCGAGCACAAGATCGAAACATCGTACCGAAACCGCATTAAGCGAATACTTATCAATTATTTTTTTTATTGCGCCGTAGACTTTTACTGCATGCTTTAATTCTTTTTTGTTCGGTTCTTTTATTTCGGAAGCTTTCTTGGTAAGCACAAAATGCGCATCTTCAACTTCTTCATCTTTAACCTGCGAAATCATTTCCTTCAATTCTTTAAGTTCAATTTTAATAATTTCAGGTCCCCAGATGTTTTTAATAATTTCATTTTCGGGGGAACTTGCGACAAGCCAGTCTGAGGGATTTCCAATTAATCCGATTTTTATTTTTTTCAGTTGATGAAAAATATTTAGAAACGAAATTGTTTTTTCTATATCATCTAAAAAATCTTTGTTGGATTCTTCATCCATAAAAATGATTTTTCCTTTTCTTCCCTCTTGCTGAAGCTTTGCTAAAATTTCAAGTGAAGCCGGCAGCGAATTATTATTTGCGTGAGATAAGAGTAGAATCGGTTCATTTGGAAAATATTCGGATCTGGTTTTAATATAATTCAGAACTAAGCGTTCGGTGCCTCCTGTCAGAATAAAAAAAGCAAGCGGCTTTTCTTCGCTGATTTTTGTCTCATCAATAACTTCTCCGCCTAAATGAGAAAGTTTGTTCCAATAATCGGCAGCGATTTCATGTAGCGGCGCATTAAGTATACTACTTGCGGCGGGCAGGAATCCAAATTTTGAATTACTCATATAACACCTTTTTATGTGTATTCATTCAAGAGCAATATCTAAAATGAAATTTAGCAGATTCTTAAGAAAAATTCCCGATCTGAAATTAATATAGAACAAAAAAAATCCGCCTTACCGTTTCCAGCAAAGCGGATTGAGGGATGTATGCAACCGACCAGAGGGTTACATCTTTGTTCGGTCGTTATGCTTTTTTCTAAAAATGTTTTTGCCTGCACGGGCTTGTTCACTTTTTAAATGCTTACGTTCACTCTTAGTGACCATACCATCTTTTTTTGCAATTTTTTTATCATGCTGAATATGCGCCTGTTGTTTTTCAAGACTGCGGGTTTCATGTCTTGTCAATTCACCGTTTTTAATTCCTTCTTTAATCTTTTCCTGCTGCAGCTTTTGAGTTTTTTCGATTCCGCGAGTTGTTGTCTGCGCTATTGACTGCACTGAAATAAAACCAACTGCCAGGAACATCAAAATTATTCTTTTCATTGCATCACCTATAAATTTATCTTTGTGATTTTTTGACAACCGGTTTAATTAGCGGGTTTAATATTAAACAGATTTATTCAGGGTAAAATTTTTCCCACGATCGGTGCGGAGGATATTAATAAATGAAATAAAACAGTATTAACCGGCAGCAATTACAACAGCTCCGGCAGAAGATTCCATCTGGAGAACCACTATTAAATACCAGCAGAAAAGCGCCAAGACACTTACTTCTTCAATATTTTTTGATTGATCATTAAATTCTACTCTCGCTTGAGTTTTAAACCAATCCATAAGTTTCGGTTCATCTATACCGTGACGAAAAGTAAAAATTAAATTACCCTCATTATCATGCAGCTCAAATTTCGTTGCTAAAAAATTCGATGACTGCCAATGAAATATTTTTCCATTGTTAAATTCTATTGAACCTGCGTAACCGGTCCATTTTGGTTTAAAAACCGCAAGATCATTTTCACTGCCGAGTTCACGAATTGTAATTTTCACCTGAAAAAAACCAATGCGTTTAAAAGTCCATTTCCCATCTGCGCTTTCTGCTTCTGCCAGCGATCCGAATGACTTAGGAAAGTTTATTTTGCCATATAAATCTGAATCTGATTTTAGTTCATAAATCTGCTGGGTCGTTTTGGGTTGAACCCATGTTAAATGTTCGTTCTTAAGATTTTTTATTGATTTCATTTTTCCTTTCCATGGACAGAAGATTTTATTTCCTTCAGAAATTTTAAAAATGATTCGGGAACAGGTGCCTCGATCAACAATTCCTTTCTATCCGGCTTAACAAAACAGATACTTTTTGCATGCAGCATTAACCTTGGAAACTTATCCTGCAATTCGTTATCCCCGTATCTTTTATCTCCAACTATTGAATGACCAACAGCATAAAGGTGAACCCGCAATTGGTGTCTTCTGCCGGTTGTTGGATTCAACTCAACCAACGTATATGGAAATAACTTTTCGGCAATGCTGTAAAAAGTTTTACTTGGCTTTCCCTTTTTTGAATCAACACCCATTCTGCCAGACCCTAATTCACGAATTGGAAACCTTATTTCCCCATTTTCTTTTTCTATAATCCCATGAACAATTGCGGTGTATGATTTTTTCACCGTTCTATCAGCAAACTGCTTATTCAATAATTTGTGAGTCTTCTCATTTTTAGCAAATAAAATTATACCGCTCACTTCTTTATCTAATCTATGCACAACCAAGATTTTTGTTTTATAATGCTCTGATAAAATCGTCTGCAGGTCAAGTGATTCACCGGCATTATCATGAATTGACGCAAGCCCTTCGGGCTTATTAACAGCAAGTAAATCCCGATCTTCGTATAAAATTTCTAGATCATCATATAAAAATTGTTTTGTCATCTTTACCTTTTATTTAGCAAATACACTTTTTAAACCATGAGTAGCAATGTATGGAATAATAGTATAATGAGTTTCTTTCTCGGAAACTCCAACCTCTATTGAAAGCCCCGAATAATTGTGTTTTTTAATTGAATCAACAAGGCGCTGCCATGGCTGAATCATAATACTTCCTTCAAGGGAACCAACTGTAGTATAAATTTTTGCTAGTAATGTTTTATGCGATAAGGAAAATTTTTCTTCCAATTTTAGGATAAATTCTTTATCCCAGTTTAATGCCGGACTAATCAGAACATAATTTTGAAACAATTCAGGGTTAGTAAACAAAACATAAAAGCCGAATAATCCTCCAAGCGAATGCCCGACAATTGTTCTATCGTTTGGATTACATCTGTATTTAGATTCAATTTGTTTAATCAGATCATTCTTAATGAAAGAAATAAAATCATCTGCCCCGCCGGAAGCAGGAATCATGCTTCTCAATAAAGCTGGAATCGAATCGCTTTGAATGTGTGTCGGGGTGTAATCTCTTGAACGATTATAATTAAATTCTTTAGAACCGCCTTCCGATGAAATACCAACAATAATAACTTCCGGCAGTTCTTTGTTAAATAAGAGGAGCCGTTGAAGCTGTACCATTATTCCAAATGATGAATACGCATCAAGCATGTAAACTACCGGATATGATTCATTGCTTTGTTTATAATTTGCCGGCAGAGCAATATAAACGGGATAAATTAAATTATTGATGGATGATTTTATTCTTACAACTTCACTTCTGCGAATAGCAACAGATTCACCTTCTGATTGGGCGTTAAGGTGAATCACAAATCCAAAAATTATAATGAGTGATACATAAACCCTTTTTTTCAACATCAGAAATCCTCAATAAAGATTAAGGCAGTAAGCTGGTCGATTATCAAATGTAGTTTTTACGAAACCCATTTTCTTTAAATATTTTTGGTGCTTTTCGTTGCCTGGATCACTATAAATTTTTTTAACTTTTTTCTGTTTGAATATTTCCGCAAAAACATATTTGCCAATCTTGAAATCTCTGAATCCTTCTACAGCATAATCAAGTTTCATATAGATAACATCGTTGGCAAGATATTCGGAAATTACCAGTCCAGCTGGAACAGTATCTCTTAAAACAAACATAACATGATTTGTATCAGAAGTTTCTTCGAGAGAAAATGTTGGGATAAATTTTTTAATGTCAGACTCATAAAATTTCAGAAAATGATTTAGATACTCCGAATTTGGTTTTACTTCAAGAACTCTGAAATACTCTTTCGCGCCGAATATTTGAATTAAATAATAAGCATCGATAAGCGTTATAAATCCGTTTAATATGAAAACAGGGTAAGCTCCAATAATAAATCCGTAAGTGGAAAACATTGCCGCACCAATTAGATTGATTATTCGCAACTTGATTATGGAACTCATCATCAAAGAGATTGCGATAATAACAGTTGCTATATATCCAAAAATTTGTATGAATGTCATATTATTCTTTTATCTAAGAGGTTTAAAGTTAGTTGTTACAAATCCATACTCTTCATCAGCCATAGAAGCATTAGGATCTACCCAAATATAATTTGGATACCCGTAAACTGATTCGAACTTTATTTCATAAGCAGCCGGATTACCTTTTTTAGCTTCAATTGCAGTAGCGTAAAGTTCATCTATTGTTTTATACCATTGCCATCTATCTGAAGGAATTAATTTAGCCGAAGCAGAATCAGTAACGCTTATTATTTTATTTCCACTAACACGAACAA
Source organism: Ignavibacteria bacterium (assembly GCA_027347805.1). Taxonomy (GTDB): domain Bacteria; phylum Bacteroidota; class Ignavibacteria; order Ignavibacteriales; family Melioribacteraceae; genus Stygiobacter. Next base: position 13,121 of record DAIEQP010000362.1, read on the forward strand.
ACATTTTAGCCCCGCCATCAATACAAAAACACATTCTTTGCTGTGTAATTATGTATGAATCGATCCCCTGTTTTTTCCATCTTGAGTAATTCGATTCAATAGAGTTTGCAACAGGTTCAATTTCAGACGCGTCACCGCAGCTATCTAAACCGCCAATAAGAATTAAAGCTAGTAATATGAAGATATGTTTATAAAATGTTTTCATGATCATCCCTGCTTTGAATATTCAGCAATTATTCTGTCCATCAATCGATCCAGATTTTCATCTATAACTTGCGCACTTTTATTGTTCATATACCAATCAGCTATTTCGGCGGCTCCAATATTAAAAGGAATAGAACATTTAAAATCAGGAACAAGTTTTTTGATTTTGCTATTATCAAATTTCACGCTATGTGCTTTATCGCCAAGTAATCCATCGCCCCATTCATCATCGAATTTTTTAATGAATTCCGTTGGAATATGCGCAATCTTTATTTCATAACCGGCTTTTTCAGCAATAATTTTTGCAATCTCGTTCCAAGTCAGAATCTCATCCGAAGTAATTTGATAAACTTCTCCGATTGCTTCCTTTTTTCCAAGCAGTCCAACAAATCCTTTAGCAAAATCTTTTGTGTGTGTCATTGTCCAGGTTGAGTTTCCATCATCATGAATGATAATTTGTTTGCTGCTTTTCATTCTATGAAAAGGAAGATAATCTATTCTCAATGGATTTTTTGTTTTGTCATATGTATGAGAAGGACGGCATATTGTAGCCGGAAAATTATTCTCGCGATGCATTTTCATCAAGTAATTTTCGCAATCAACTTTTGCCTGCGAGTACGCCCAAAATTTATTTCCTATCGGAGTTTCTTCTGTAATCGGAAGTTTTGGAATTGGTTTCTGATAAACCGAAGCACTGCTAATAAAAATATACTGCTCGGTTTTATCTTTAAATAAAGCGTAATCTGTTTTTACATGATTTTCGTTAAATGCAATCCAGTCAACCACTACATCAAATTTTTCATTCGCAATTGCAGTTTTAAATGAATCAACTTCCCGAATGTCGCCGTTAATTATTTTTGTTCCTTCAGGAATTCCGCGAAAAGATTTTCCCCTGTTTAACAAATAAATATCGTAACCTTTTTCAATTGCCAATTTTGAACATTCGGAGCTTATAACTCCTGTGCCGCCAATAAATAATATTTTCATATAATTTTTTCTGTTTGCTTATCGAAAAATACGAAAGGAAAAACGGAAGAGACAGAGCTAAAATTCAAGGGTGATTGAGCATTTACGATCACCCGTTAAATTTATATAATCTCAACAAGTTCTATTTTGAAATTGAGAAATTGACCAGCCAAGTTATGGTTGGCATCAACAATAACAGTATCTGCGGTAATTTCTTTTATTGTTAAAACTATTAATTCCCCATCTTGTGTTTGCATCTGAAGTTGTTGACCTACTTCAGGATGGAGTCCTGCAGCCAATTTATTTTTCGGAAGCGTAATTATAAGATCAGAACGTTTTTCTCCATAACCATCTTCAGGAGAAATACGAATATTTCTTTCTTCGCCCGGATTCATTCCAATTACAGTAGTTTCGAATTGTTCCAATAAAGCACCATCACCAATTTTGAATTCAAGCGGTTCTCCTCCAATTGATGAATCAAATTGACTTCCATCATCAAGCGTTCCTGTATAGTGAACTTTTACTATATCTCCCTGCTCTGCGGCCATAATTTCTCCAACTTAATAATTAATAAATTTTAAATAGCGGCTGTGCAGTTGAATTTCCGGAGTGCAAAGCGACTTCTTAAATATAATCAATTTTGCACCCGATACATTAATAACAAAATGATTAAAAAAGTTATTTTTGCACAAACAAGAAAATGATAAATGAGCGGATCAATTAATCATCCCGTGATAAGCGAACAAGAAGTCATTCGGCCTACACGCGTCGAAGTTGATTTAAAAATTCTTGAGGAGAATTTTAAAAAGATTAAGTCGCACGTTGGCAGTTCAAAGGTAATGCCTGTTCTAAAGGCTAATGCTTATGGGCATGGGCTCATCCGTGTTGCAAAACTGATGCAGAAACTGAATGCCGATTATCTTGGCGTTGCTGTGCTCGAAGAAGGTATTCTTCTCCGTAATGAAGGAATTACAATTCCAATTCTTGTTCTCGGCGGAATATGGGGAAACCAAATTCCCCTTTTCATTAAAAATGATTTAACCATAACAGCTTCATCAATTGATAAACTTAACCAGATAGAAGCGGTTTCCTCTCAAATGAAAAAGAGAGCCAAAGTTCATCTAAAAATTGATACCGGTATGGAGCGAATTGGGGTTCATCATTATAATGCAGAAAAACTTTTACGCGCTTCTATTGATTGTAAAAATATTGATGTAGAAGGCGTCTATTCTCATTTTGCCAGCTCGGATAGTTCCGATTTAACATTTTCAAAACTTCAGGTTGAACGATTTGAAGAAGCTTTCTCTTTTTATGAAAAACAATCCATCCCACAGCCAATAAAGCACATTTCAAATTCGGGTGCGATTCTGCAGATGCCCGAAACAAATTTTGATATGGTTCGTCCCGGAATAATGCTGTATGGTGTTTATCCATCTTCCGAAGTAAAAAAAAGTATCGAAGTTAGACCAGCGCTTTCATGGAAATCACTTGTGGTTTATTTCAAGATTATCCGAGCAGGAAGTTTTGTGGGTTATGGAATGAAATGGAAAGCTGAACATGATGTTCGCGCAGTTACTGTACCGCTTGGATACGGGGACGGTTATTTACGAAGCATGAGTCACAAAGCCGAAGTCTTGATACGCGGCAATAGATTTCCGGTTGTTGGAGTAATATCGATGGACCAGATTGTTGTTAACATTGAAAATAATTCGGCATACAATGGAGACGAGGTTATTTTGATTGGGGCCGATGGGACGACTTCAATTACAGTGGAAGAACTTGCTGAATGGGCCGGAACAATTCCTTATGAAATCCTAACAAACATTAATACACGTGTACCCAGAATTTACATTGAATAAGAATTCAGATGTAAATTTTATTTAAACCATTGCGTTAAAGGCAAACCAAAACACTTTTGTATAAAAATGACATTGCCGCAATAATTGCTGTTGAATTATAGATTAAAAAACCGGGTACTTGTATTCGTCTTTAATTTATTAAGCAAACTAATCTTTCTTCTTTTTCCTGAAAAGCGAAAGTCCGCCAAAGCCGCCAATCAAAGCAATGTAAAAACCGAAATCGTACCACCAGCCGGTATTCTCTGATTCGTAAACTCTAATTGATGGATTGAATAATCCAACTACAAGCGAAACTGGTGCTACCCACCCATGCCATACGCCCATAAAAAAACCGGCAGGACTTTTCATTCTTGAAGCATCACTACCCGGCATACATGAACTTACTAAAACAGCCAGCATTACAAACAAAACTAAAAAATGAAATTTTCTCCGTACCATAATTGATCTCCTGATATTAAATAAGTTTCTCAAAAACTTTCTGGGATTTTTTTTCTGTAAATCCAAGGTGATTGTAAAATTTATGTGCATCATTACGAATTGAATTGCATCTTACACGTAATTTGGATATTCCATTTTGTTTTAACCATTGAATTGATTGGTTTATCAAACCCTTTCCAATTCCTTCGTTGCGTACCGATTTATCAACAACAAGACTAACAATTTCTCCGCATATTCCTTCAGCTAATCTTGCAACAATCATTGTGTGGACGCATCCTACTACTTTGTCAGATTTAAAAGCAAGAAATACCAATCCCTTCTTGTCTTCACATATTTTTGAAATTCGATACGGTAGTTCTACCTTAGATACATTATAACCAAGTTGGGAAAGGAGTTCTGAAACTTGATCGGAATATTCTTCTGAAAAAATTTTGTAATAAATCACAACACTTATTTCCCCTTGCTGATCATCTTCAAAGAAGTTTTATCAATCAGGCCGGGATTCAACAGTTTGATCCATAAGCCAATTTTTGCTTTGGTTGTCATCACTAATTCTCTCTTTCGTTTAGCGACTGCCTTAATAATTTGTGATGCGCATTCTTCGGCCGTCATTACATTTTTTTCATTGATGTGACTTTTCCCAAGGGTTTTTCCATCCGCTCCAAATGCCCGCTCCCGAACTTCTGTTGCAACAAAGCCGGGATAAATCATTGTAACTGTAACGCCGGAGTTCATTAATTCGATTCTCAGCGAATCAAAAAAACCTGCCATCGCATGTTTGCTTGCTGAATATCCTGTCCGTGTTGGAACTCCAGTTTTCCCTGTTAAGCTGGAAATACCGACTATTCTTCCTTTAGATTTTTTTAGATGGGATAAAGCAAAATAGGTGCAGTATACACTACCTAAATAATTTACCTGAATTATTTTTTCGAACAATGTAAGGTCTGTTATTTCATCGAAACGAGCCCACATTGAAACACCTGCGTTATTAATCAATGTATCAATGCGGCCAAATTCTTCAACGGTTCTATCTATTAAATTTTTACATTCGGCTTTTTGGGAAACATCGGCGGGAAACGCTAATACTTTGGCTCCATTCGCCCTGCATTGCTCTGCTATTTCATTCAATTTTTTTTCATCGCGTGCAGCAAGCGAAAGCAGTGAGTCTAATTTTGAAAATTGAAGCGCAAGCTCTTTTCCTATACCGGCCGAGGCGCCTGTAATAATAATTACATTTTCAGCAAAAGAATTTTTGTTCATCTATATTCCGAAATTATTCACAACATAGATCGAAGAGGAAAATCTCTTTAGCTACATACTTAATGAAGTTGTCAGCATTATCAATTTCGTTTCAAGTTCTTCTAAATCTTCTCTTATTTTTTGGCGAACTTTTTCTGTCTCTTCTTTGATTTCGGGAATCAATTTTTTATAGTAATCAATTCCCTCTTTAAGATTCTTATGAAACGTATCCAGATATTCCTGTTTCTGTGACGCAAAGTTAGCAACCTGTTCATCAAATTTATTATGAAGATAATCCACATAAAGACCAAGTTCTTTAATAAACATATTGGGGCGGTTGGGATGAGTAATCAGGTTTATTCTTCCATAAATATGATCAACCATTTCTTTAAGTGTTGCAACTCTTGAAAAGTAAGCAAGATTTGGACCCGGGCATACGGCTACAGCCATACTTTGTTTTGTATCGACAATCTGATTAACAATCAATGCCGAAGCAGCAAGTCCTTCACACAAACAGTTTTTATCAGAAGCGTTTTTGAAATCCGAATTATATTTTTCTTCCTGCCCTTCAGTATTTTTCAGTTCATCCAGTTTCTTGAAATAACTAAGTGAGGCTGTACAAATTGGCTTAGTTGTAAAATCTTTATTTGAGATCAAATATTTTTTAGGACACGGACTTCCCGGTTTGCCATTTTCCTGTCTTGTAATTCTTTCTAAATCTTTTCCGCTATTTCTAATATTATTAAATGGAACACCGAGAGGAGATGAATTACTGAGGTAGAAATCGTCTTCGCCGGCATCGGCAAGCTGCTGCAAAGTTTTACTATCAACATTCATCACTTCGGGAACAAGCAGAAACGGGCTGCCCCAGCCAACGGATTTTACTTCATAATTACGCAGAAGAAATTCATGTTCTTCAACATTACCAACTCCTCCCTGCACAGTGATGTCACTTGTAAGTTTAGACTCATCTATAAAAATATTTTTCTTCTTTACAGCGGGACTGAAAATTTCTTTTATTGAAGAAATAAGTTCTTCTTTTCTTTTTTTGAATTCTTCAAGGATTGGCCCAAGCAATAATCCATCTGTTGCAAAAGCATGCCCGCCGCAATTCAAGCCGGATTCAATTCTATATTCAGAAACCCATAGACCTTTTTTAGCTAAAAATTTTCCCTGAATAAGCGCAGAACGAAAATCACTTACTTTTATTATAATTTTCTTTTTAAATCTACCGTTTAAATCGGGGAGAAAATCCTTAAATGATTCTATATAACTGAAAAGTCGGGGATTCATTCCTGCAGAAAAAACTATTGAACTTTCAAGTTCGCTCATAGCAAAACCACGAAGCGCTGCTTGAGCATCGCTGAATTCTCCCGGTAATTCATTGCCTTCAGAATCGTAATTTATTTTATCAAGTTTGGTCATTATATTAACATCAATTGAACCGGGCCGAATATTTTCTCTAAGCAGATTTTGCATATTTTCTTTTACTGATTTATCATTTGATCCAAGCATTTCATTATATTTTTGTTTCAATGTTGACACATCAGGAAGCATTTCAAAGTAATGTGTAATTTCACTTCCTTTTTCGAATGCCGAATGTTTTACTTTTTCAAATTGTTCTTTAACAATATCATTCATCATATTCAGATAAGCCGTAATTCTTTTGGCTCTCGAATCGTATTCTTTCGAATTAATTTTTTCATACGGTTTATTATTTTTTTCAAGATGATGTTTTCGCATTTGTTCAAGCAACGTGTCATCCACAATTGAAACAACTGACGAGATTCCGTATTTAGCAACTTTAATTGGTGCGTCTACCGAAAAACAAAGTCCTAATACTGGTATGTGAAATGTATGTCCGTTAAATTTCATTTTTGTATCCTAACTATTGAAATAAAAATCTGGCAACCATTAAACTTAATGGCGTAAATAAAGTGCAGAAAGTTTTGAGGTATCTATTCCTTTCGGGAGTAAAATTAATAATTAACACTTTCCATCGGAAAATTACGAAATTATTTCGACCAATTAACGGGTAATTATATCTTCCTTTCTAATTTTCTTCTCTATTAATTTTTATTGAATCCTATCATATCCAAAAATATTTCTCCAGTTTCCGTTTTGTCAAAAATGAATTTTATTTCCCTCAAGTTTTCAGGATTGAATTTCTTATTCGAGTTAATAAATTCAGCAAGAGGGATTTCTACCAACTGTAAAACCCTTTCTACTGATTTATTATTGTTTATCGAATAAATAAACGGCCATTTAGTAAGTTCGGTTTTTAATGGCGGCGGTAAAACACATTTATTACCCAATACAACATTTGCAGAATCAGTTTTCGATTTTAATGTGATTGTGAAATCAATCTTCGAAACATCATCTTTATTATTGCTGATTAAAAAGTGAAGATTTTTTGTTTTGTCAATTTTTAGATTACTCCGAATGCTGTCGCTCAACAAAACCGAATACTCTGCAGTTTTGTTTTTATATGTTTTGTCTTTCTTATCCCACGCCAAATAAACACCAAGATTTTGTTGAGAACTGCCTGCCCCATCACGGAAATACAAAGCATTTTCGCTCCAGGTTTTTAAATTTCTCCCTTGCAGAAAACATCCTTTCATCGATGCTGTTGTTACTTCAAGGTCTTCTTCATAGTCTGCAACATTTTCGAAATTGGAATCCTCATATTGGTTGACATAGAATTCTTTTGGTAAAATATTTTTTGCATTTATAAAATTTCGGAAGAGAGGCAAATATTCATTCTTGCCTTTTGTTGTGGCTTCTAAAAAGGAGGAAATGTAAATCTGTGCAATTTTTCTTTGTTCTTCTGGATTCATAATCGGCTTTAAATTTAAGAACCACGATACCGGTGCTGAATAATCTTTTCTTCCCCAGGATGTATTGAACTGGCTATGGTTGGCTCTATAAATATAAACCGCCGATTTAAAATGAAAGTTGCTATCTGTAAATTTCAATCTATTATAAACTCTGTTGCCAAGGAAGAAACTCATATCCTGGTCGTAACCTCCCTGTAAAATCAGGTAGTTTATGTTTTCAAGTTTTACCGGAACATCATTTTTAGGATTGTATGGATCATTCGGCGCTATCTGAATTATTCCTTTTATTCCAAAATTAAAATTGAATTCCTGTTTTGCATCACCGTAATATCTTTTCAATTTATTAATTGCAGCAGCAACAGAAACCGCAGCGCCCCCGCGTGAGTGACCAATCAGGACAATATTATTTAGATCAACTTTGCTTCTAAACGGATTTTCCCCGGTACTATTCCACCTTCTCCATTGTTCAAGATGTTTAAGAAGCAGCCAGCCGCGTGTAAAAACTTCACCCTGCTGATAATCATGAATCCAGCTTCCGTTAAGAAAATTTTCATCAATTGATGCAGTAATGAATCCACGACTTGCAAGAAGTCTTCCAAGATATTCATAACCGGGATCAGAATAATCGGTCATTAAATGATTACCATGAACAATTAGCACAAGCGGAAATACACCGTTCCCATCTGGATACCAAACGCGTGCATTAAGAGGATAATTTTTTGAATCGAACTTCCAGTAAATCCTTCGAATATAATTAAAAAAACCGCTTGACTGATCGAAGAATGGTGTTGCATCAACTGATTTTGTTTTCAAAGAAATGTTTGCACCATATTCCAGCCTCCGATAATCATTACCGCTGCCGTATGTTAAATAGTTTACTTTGTAAGTTCCATTGAGTGATGGATCATCTTGAAGTTGTGTCGAACTTTTCTGATTCCAAAATTTTTCTGAAACCGGTATTGTGCTGTCGAATCCGGGATTGAAAACCTGAATCACAGCATAAATATTTAATGAAACTACAAGAAGAATTAGAACTATTGAGAACGGCTTCTTCCATCCTCTCGATACGCCAAATCCAATTAACGCACCCGATATGCAAAACAGAATTACGAAAAGACGCCCGATAGATGAAAATGGTAAAAAACTTAATGCCGCGGCAGACATAATAAATACAGCCGCAAATCTTGCATCAAATTTCTTTACTATATTAAAAATTAATTTTGCAATGAATCCGATTCCAAGTATTACCCATACTATCTGAAGTAATCCAATTAGAGCATCAACATACCATCCTAATCCGGTATTAATATATGAATCAAGAATACATAAAAAGAGGAGCATCCCGATTATAATTCCTATTGCTGCACCTTTCCATGATCTAAGAATTTTATCGAGCGTCCAGTTTTTAACAGCGCTGAAAATTGATTTGATTATTTTCTTGAATGATCTTTTGGGATTGCTGAATGTTTCATCTGTCATTTCTTTCTCTATATGTTATAACGATTCATACTAACTATTTCGGCAACGAAAATAAATCAATCTCTGTTTCCTAGAAAATTCAACAGTGCGAATATATTTTCTCTTGGGCCCGGGTGGATAACAGAAAAAATTCTAACTATTTAGTCATCGAATATGGTGCTGATTTATTCTCAATTGCCCATTCTTTTTGTGGTTCAGATTGCATCACATACTTCAGCTCGCCGCCATCCATTATTTCTTTATGTGTTACAAAACTTCTATTAATTCTATTGCCATTCAACATTACTTCTTTAATGTAAATATTTTTTTCGGAAAGGTTCTTTGCCGTGACCTTAAGCTTTTTTCCGTTTCCCAAATCAATTAGGGCTTTATCCACACATGGACTACCAAATACATACTCATTACTGCCTGGTGCAACCGGGTAAAACCCGATCACACTGAAAATATACCACGCTGACATTTGCCCGCAATCATCGTTGCCGCAGAGCCCATGCGGTTCCGGTTTATACATTGTATTTATTATTTGATGAATTCTCTCCTGTGTTTTCCAAGGGGTTCCTGTATAGTTATACATATATGCAATGTGATGGGAAGGTTCGTTACCATGAACATAGTTTCCAATCATTCCAACTTTCGTTACATCCTCGCTTTCACCAAAATATTTTTCTGGCAGATCAAACGTGAACAGTGAATCCAACCATGTTACAAGTTTTTCTTTGCTGCCGAGAAGATTTATTAATCCTTTTACATCCTGCGGAATATAAAGAGAATAATTCCATGCATTGCCTTCAATGTATCCCTGGTTGGCAACACTGAACGCATCAAACGGAAATTTAAATGAGCCGTCTGTTTTCTTTGCCCGCATATAATGAGTTTTCTCATCATAAATGTTTTTGTAACTATTCGCTCTTTTCCAAAATTCATCTGCTACCTTTTTGTTTCCTAGTTTATCAGCCATCTTAAATACTGTCCAATCGTCAAAAGCATATTCCAGTGTTTTGGATGCAGAGTTGGAACTTAAATCTTCCGGCACATAACCATATTTTTTGTATGCACCGATTCCATCATACATATCATAATTTGCACTGGCAACACAAGCCTGCAATGCCTTTTCATTATCAATTCCGGGTAAATTTTTCATAACTGCATCTGCAAGAACAGGAACAGCATGATATCCAATCATACACCAGTTTTCATTTGCCCAGTGTGACCAGATTGGTAGAATATGATGAACACTTTGCTCGTAATGTGCAATCATTGAGTTAACAATATCGCCAGCGCGCTTCTGCTGAATAATTGTGTAAAGTGGATGTAGCGCGCGATACGTATCCCATAAAGAAAATGTAGTATAGTTGCTAAACTTTTTCGATTGATGAATATTCTGATCAAGCCCGCGGTATTCACCATTCACATCGCTGTATATATTCGGGTTAATAAATGCGTGATACATCGCTGTATAAAAATTAACTTTTCTTTCGTCGGTTGTTTCAACTAAAATTTTAGAAAGCTCTTTGTTCCATTTTTTCTTCGCGTTGTTTTTAATTTCATCAAAATTCCATTTGGGAATTTCAGCTTTTAAATTTTCCAAAGCATTTGCGGTACTGACGCCGCTTAAAGCAACTTTCACTAAAATTTCCTCTCCGGTTTCTGTCTCAAAATTGAATGCGCATTTCACCTTATGCCCTGCGCGTTCAGGAAAGTTTTCATTCTGATTAAACTTTCTCCAGAATCCTCCGTACAGAAGCTGCTCATCATTTCTCAATGTATAAGATTGAATTGGTTTCGAGAATTCCATTGCGAAATAAACGTAGCGTGTGCGCGCCCATCCGTTTGTCTGCCTGAAACCAGTAACTAATGTTTTGTTTTCCACTCGAACCGAAGACCACACAACTTTGCCTTCGTAATTATAAATGCCGGATGTTAAATCAAGAATTATGTGGGCATCATTTGTTTTCGGAAATTTATATTTATGAAACCCGACCCGATCGGTAGCTGTGAGTTCCACATCTATATTATAGTCATCGAGATGAACCGAATAGAATCCTGGTTTTGCTTTTTCCGTTGAATGAGTAAAGCGTGAACGGTAACCGCTTCCCGGATTTTCTTTTGTGCCGGGATTAAATTTTATCTTGCCAACTGTCGGCATCACAAGAAAATCGCCAAGATCAGAATGGCCGGTTCCATTCATATGTGTATGTGAAAAACCAACAATTGTTTTGTCGCTGTATTGATAGCCCGCGCAATATTTATAAACATCAGGATTATAACCCTTGCCGTTGCTGTATAAAACTGAATCTGTTTCCGGACTTAACTGAACCAATCCGAATGGAACAACTGCTCCCGGAAATGTATGTCCCATGTCATCGGTGCCAATCATCGGGTCAACATAATCCCAGGGAGTTTTATTTTTGTTTTGCGCATGCAATAAAATTGATAAGGTGAATACTATAAGCGAGACATAAAAAACTTTTTTCATAATTAACCGTTAATTAGAGTTGTGCTTTTTATTTTTATTGAAGAGTAGTTTTAATCCGCTGTATAAAGAAGTAAACAACGAGCAAATTATTAAAAAGATTGTATAGAAATACCAGACATCAAAACGGGAAGTGTTCTTAAATGTTAGATTAAAATTACCGGCGAGCACGTAAGAAACCGCAATCCACAAAACACCATTAATAAATAAAATAAATTGAAGCGTTCTTATTTCTTTATCTTTAAACACAATTATTAGTGCAGAATATTCCCATGCAATAATTCCAAGCCAGCTAATTATTGTCCCCAATGGAATTCCTAAGAGTTCATAATGAAGGGCTGGGTTTCCGCTGATCAAAAGAAATGCGGCGAAAATTATCAATATGCTAAGCGGAACAAGGAAAATCTTCTTTATCATATTTAACCGGATAGTTTGGCAACAAACTTAATAAGAAGTGATTGCAGAATAAAAAAAATTAGACGGATTTCCTTGAATAATTTTGGTAAAGCTCAATGCTGATTGCTGAAACTTTCAACGAACTTAACTTCCGCTAATAAAAAACGCAGAGATGAATAATTGTTCAATTCATCTCCGCTTAATAATTAATAATAAATTTTAAACACCAATATCTTCGTTCCACAATGCTGGTTTCTCATCAATAAATTTTTTCATGATATCGATGC
>DAIEQP010000393.1 GCA_027347805.1 Ignavibacteria bacterium
CCAATATCAAACATTGCTTTATTATTTGGAACGATGCTTTTTGTTTTAATAACAGCACCCATAGTTCCAAAACTGAACATTCCTATTACCGGAGGAAATGGAATAAAGTATGGAAGCGTCGCTTTTACTTTATGATAAACTGCGGCAAAGTAATGACCAAATTCATGAACTCCAAGAACAAATAATATTGAGACAGAATATGGCAGCCCATATACTAAATCATTTAATTCATATGGACCCATCTTTCCTGTTGTCCATTCAACACCAGCAATGGTAGTTGTTATAAAAGTAATGACTAAAAGAATAATATTAACAATAAAACTATCCTTTAGCCTAAAGAATTTTTTTTCTGAAAAGGTCTGTGAGAATCCGGACATATTATAAATCCAAGTTTAAACCGATACCGGAATATTTTTCCCTGAAATCATAATACTCGCCATGCGGACTTACACCTGAATAATATGTATAGTAGACACTTAAACCCCTGCCGAATTGTTTACCAATTTTAATTCCACCCTGGAATGAAATGTTTGGTGATTCAGCAAAACGGTTTGTAAGTCTTGCATCGAATGCAACATAAGGAGAAACGTTTGCACAGATAAAATCTTTTCTTACATAATCAAAGCCCGCCTGGTACTGGTCTTTTCTTGTAACATCAGGATCAACATGGAACAGATAAGTGAAGCCGAAATACATTCTCAATCCGCGGTACTGGTAAAAAGGAGTTAATTCAAGAAACTCGCGGCTGTAAACGCGAGGCATCTGGCCATTCAACCAAATATATTTTGTTTTATCAAAATGCCCATCAACCATATGAGCGCTTATATGACTGAGTCTGACTCTTGTTCCGAATGAATAATCGTGCGCAGTTCTTTTGAATCCAAAATTCAATCCAAATAAATAATCAACTGCATCAACTGGAAAGTGAAAATTTTCTTCTTTTCTTAATAGCGTCCAGGTAAAAAAATCAGCACCAATCGAGATCATCCCGGATTTAGTAGATATCCAGGCAAGATCCATTGTATTGCCAATATTAAGATGCAATTCATTGCCGGCAGTCTTAAACATAAAACCCATTCTGGATTCAATCGGGTTGGCCATAAATGGACTGATATTTAATTCATTTGGAAAATATTCTATGCTCTGTGAGGAAATCCATGATGAAAACAAAATCATTAAAACAAAAATTTTTTTCATATTTACTCCGAGAACTAAAAAGTTCTTCCTTTCCATTTAACTTTTCTGTTTGGTAAAACTACAAATGGCAGTGCCAGCACATAAATTATATAATAAATTTCAAATGCGGCGAAATGTAAAAATTTCATTCGTAAGTTAAGGCGGTTAAAAACTGGTTTTATAAAAAAGAAATCCACTGTTACTTTGAAAACACATAAATATAAATTTGTTATTGAAAAAAAGAATTGTGTAAGGACCATAGCAGCTTTAGCTATGTAGCCCCAGGTCATAATTAGATACCCGATTAAATCGCTCTCCGTACCTCCAACACCCCATCTTTTTTTCTGCCAGTATAAACTTTTAAAGTCGGGACAAGCTTTTGAAGTTATTACCGAATCTTTTTCTACCGGATAAATACATTTATATTTTTTCAGATCGTGTATTGATCTAAGCAAATTGAAATCCTCAGTAATGGAAAAGGGAATCCCTTCATAACCACCGACTTCCTGATAAACACTTTTTTTGTACGACATATTATTGCCGATTGCAGCGAGCGGCTGGCCAAGGTTTAAAGCGCCGCTGGCAACAGTAAGAAGGTTTAGGAAGTCAATTGCCTGCATACCTTCAAAGGCATTTCTATCCTCCTGTGTTGTAAATCCGCCTACAAAAGCAACATTGCCAGTATAATAAGAGCAAAGGGTTTTTACCCACTTTGGATTAACAATGCAATCTGCATCGGTTGTTAAAATAATTTCTCCGCTTGCAATACGAAGCGCATTCGCAAGAGCATTAGTTTTCCCTTTTAAAGATCCTATCGCCTGCTGCGGAACAATCATCTTGAATTTCGGTTTATTATCAATGAAATTAGAAATAATTTCACCGGTTTTGTCGGTAGAATGATCGTTCACCAAAATAATTTCTAGTTTACCCTCAGGATATTCAAGTTTATCGAGTGAAGAAATGCATTCGAGTATTTTATCTTCTTCATTCCTTGCAGCGACAACAACAGTTGCAGTCGGCAGCTGGTTTTCTTTCAACCGCGGAAATTTTATTGCAGCACCGACTGAAAATATTACAAGCTGAATAAAATATAATGATAATGCAACAAGGAATATTATTTCAAATATTGTCATCAATTTTTCTAAAAATTACAGCGATAATTTAAGACCGTAAAAGTTATATTGCTAAAAGAAAATGAAAATTATATGGATAAAATAAAGCCACTCAAGCGGTTCGGCCAGAATTATCTTGTCGATAAAAATATCATTGAGAAAATAATTTCTGAATTTAATCCGCAGCCGGATGATACTGTTTTAGAAATCGGACCCGGGCAGGGTGCACTTACTTCGTGCCTTGCACAAAAGGTTAAAAAGCTTCTCGCAGTAGAAATAGATAAAAGAGTGATAGATGATCTGACTTCCCGCTTCCCGGATGTCGAGTTCATTAACAATGATTTTCTAAAAATGGATTTGCATTCATTGATTCCATCAAGGAAAAGAGTAATAGGCAATATCCCATACTATATCACATCACCAATAATATTTAAACTGATCGAAGAAAGGGAAACAATTCTTGATGCAATGCTGATGACACAGCTTGAAGTTGCCCAAAGAATTGTTGCAAAGCCACGCACAAAAGATTACGGTATTCTTAGTGTGATCGTAAACTTTTTTGCAGAATCTAAATTATGTTTTAAAATTTCTCCGAATGTATTTTTTCCAAAACCCAAGGTAGAATCTGCAATAATTCATTTCAGGTTTGATAAAAAAATCCGAGATGATGTTGACAATAAACTATTTATGAAAGTAGTTAAAGCATCGTTCGGTAACAGAAGAAAAACGTTGAAGAATTCTTTAAGCAACGGAGGATTTTCCGAAATCGATTTTGCTTCACTCGATTTTGATTTTACCAGGCGCGCTGAAGAATTAACAATTGATGATTTTGTTATTCTCACAAATCTTATTGATAATAAATTAACCGGATAATCCCCTATCAACTTTTTTTATTGTTTCAACAATCAAAGGGAAGTATCTATCTAACGAACAATTTGCTTCTTCATGCAAATAACATTTACCCTCATCATCCTGCGCGCGGCAGTTAATACAAATTTCCTGTTTTACTCTTGAATGGTATTCAGTTATATTTTCTGAATCGATGCTATGTACAATATCAATTATAACCGGCAAATAGAACTCAACGGCACATGTTTCATGTTTGCTTAAAGTGCAGTTTCCTCTGTCTGTTGAATCGACACAGATTGAACAGACATTTTGTTTTATCGCTTTGATATATTTATCCATATTTTTGTCACGCTACTTTGTAAGAAAATTAAATAGAGCAAATGGAAGACACAAATAAAAA
>DAIEQP010000432.1 GCA_027347805.1 Ignavibacteria bacterium
ATGTACTATGTTCCAGATAGGTTTGCATTCACAATTATCAGCTGGAGTTGTCTTTCTAGACCCCATCAATAACTCAGCTACAAAATTGACAAAACAATTCCAGGCAGCGCCCTCGTATAGTTTATTATTTAAATGGGGCACTCGGAAATCATTTTTTTATAACAAATTCTGGAATATCGGAGTCGGGTTAAATGTTGCCACACCGGATTTCAATCTTGACAGCACTCCCGAGATTGCTCTGGGTGTAATGGCAACTACGGCATTGGATTATTTGCAATTAGGGTTTGGGAGAAACCTTGGAGTTGATGCCTGGTACTGGTTTTTCGGATTACGTTTACCTGTTGGGAGTATAACTTTAAGCGGAGATGAAAATCTTTCGTCAAACAAATAAATTCATTTTAATTAAGAAATGAGGAAATAATTTATGCCGCGGTTATGGATTCAAACCCCTCAAGATAGTTTCCTTTCAGAAAAAGGAGGTTGGACAAAAATAGGACAATATAAATACGCCGCTTTCAGACATCATATATTGGTAGTTGAAAGAAAGGAAAATTTGGCAGTAAACGGTCCCGTGATTAAACAGATGGACTGGCCGGTAAATGCAAAATACAAGTTGGAAAACAAAAAAGGTAAGAAAACAAATTTTACAATAAGTATACATGAATCCGTTACTTCGACGATATCAAGTAAGCTCTCTCAAGAAGTATTGACCAAAATCGGTTCTTCTCTTGAAGCCGGTATTGCTAACTTGAAAGCGAATATTAATTCCGAGCTGCAAAGTAAATTTGGAGTTGAATTGATTACTACATTACAGAACGGCCTCTCCGCTACAAAAACTTATTCTACAGAAACTTACCTTGAACAATTAGAAGCAATCGAGTTTACTATACCAGAACGAAGTAACCAATCCTCAACTCGGTCAGTCTTTGCGTACTTAAAACTCCGCCCGGTGATTAAAGAATTTTATCTTTATAGAACGGAATACATGCAGCTTGAATATAGAAAGTCCTGGATTTGGCCCGATGTAAGGAAAACTTTGACACAATACGATTTGGATCTGCGGAAACCGCTTTTCAAAATTATTTATTACGAACCGGAAGACACAATTTCATTCAGCTTTGATTCTTATAAACCGGTAATCGAGGAAGGAGATACAGTAACAAGTGAGGAATTAAATTCAGTATTTCCATCAACTGCAAGAATTCAGCTGAATAAAACGATGGAGCAGCTTGCTAAGCTGGCTTTCCCGGTTTCGAAAAAGGAAAAACAATCGGCAGCAAAAGAAAAAACTCCAACAATTCCGGGTGGAGGGATGCAAAAGAGAGTTAAAGCCATAGCACCTAAAAGTGATATTAGAAAATCGAAGCGTAGAAAATAAAAAGGGTTTTGGGATGTAGTTAAAATTGTTGAGTGATAAGAACTAAAAAAATACAATCAATCTTTGTGATTTTGTAATAACTGAGATGTTAAATGAAACTACCATCTTATATCCATAGAGAAAGACGTTTGGGAAAAGCTCTGAGACGGAGAAGATTATGAGGGAGATAGATAAGATGTGAAGAAATTAATGGGGGAATAAACTGATAAATCCGTTAATGATTAATGATGATTGATTTATAATAGCCCATGAATTAATTCATGGGCTATTATTGACGAGAATAACAGTAAAAATCGTTTTAACAATTTCAAATAAAATGTCACATTCGTTTTATAAAATTTGGCTTCACATTGGATAAACAAGGAAGGAATAATTCAACACCAATTTGCATGGCAAACAGGTTATGGAGTTTTTTCAGTAAGCGAATCACAATTAGAGAAAGTTTATAATTATATTAAAAATCAGAAAGAACATCACCTTAAGAAAACATTTATAGAAGAGTATGAACCATTTGTACGGTTGCATGGTAATTAATTATGCAATGACTACTGTTAATTAAAAAGAAAAGCATCATCAGCCCACTTTTCGTATTCGCTCCTTTTTAGATATATTGCACACCAAAAGAAAGAACCAGATGACAATTAACATACTTTTCATAGGCGATATCATTGGTCAACCCGGGCTTAATATTGTTCAGCTCTATCTGCCAAGTTTAATAAAAA
>DAIEQP010000020.1 GCA_027347805.1 Ignavibacteria bacterium
ATAAGGAGAAATAAAATGAACTGGTTTAAGAATCTGAAAATTCGAACAAAGTTGTTGATGGGTTTTTGTTTAGTGGCAGTAATTGCCGCAATCATTGGAATCATGGCAATTATAGAAGGAAAACATGCCGACGACATGGATACGTTTCTCTATGAAAAAACAACAAAGCCGCTTGCGCACCTTGCCATAATTACATCAGATTTTCAAAGATTTCGAATAAATGTTATGAGGATGTGTTCCGAAAAAGATATCACAGCGATTGAGGGAAACAAGAAAAAGATAACAAATTTTGATACCGAGATTCAGAAAAACATTAAAGCTTACGAAGCTACTTTTATAGACAAGAACGATGAATTGAATTATGATAAACTGGTAGATCTTTATAAACAATTTCTTAAGCGATATGAAGAAACCTTGCAGTTGTTAAATGAAGGACAAGCCGAATTAGCTTTAGCAATGGTATCAAACTCTGGTAGTCTTACAAAAGTTGGTTTGGAATTAACAGATCAGTTAACGAAAATGATTAACGAAAACACTAGAGTAGCCAAAGAAACAAGCGACTCGAATACCTCGAATTTTAATTCAACACAAACAAAACTGATTATTATTGTATTGTTAGGAGTATTTACAGCGGTTGGAATGGGTCTGTTTATGTCAAAATATATTTCTCAGACGCTGAAACAAGTTGTTGATAGAATGAACAATTTATCAAACGTTGATCTGCCAAATCTTGGTTATGGATGTGAACAGCTGGCGAATGGGGATTTGAACATAGAAATTGCCAACACAACAGAATCTTTGGAAGTCAGTTCGAGTGATGAGATTGGTCAACTTACTCAAAGTATGAATGAAATTATTTCAAATGCAAAAGCCGCTTCATTATCTGTTGAAAAAGCAGTAGTGGCAATAAAAGAGACAATAAGCGAATCAAATATTTTAGTAGACGCAGCAGTTAATGGCAAATTAAAGACAAGGGGGAATGAAGAAAAATTTAGTGGAAGCTATAAAGAATTAGTTGCGGGATTGAATGCAACTTTCGAAGCAATAGTAAAACCATTGAATGAAGCAAGTGTTGTTTTGGAAACTATGGCGAGCGGCGATTTAACAGAAAGGATTAATGGAGATTATCCCGGAGACTATAGATTATTGAAAGAAAGCATAAACAATTTTGGGGATGCAATGTGTGACGCGCTAAGCCAGGTGTCCGAAGCAGTTCAGGCAACCGCAAGTGCAAGTGCAGAAATTTCATCAAGCACAGAACAGATGGCAGCCGGTTCGCAAGAACAAAGCGCTCAATCTACAGAAGTGGCTGGTGCAGTTGAAGAAATGACAAGAACAATTGTTGAAACCACAAAGAATGCAAACTCTGCAGCAGAAAATGCTAAAGTTGCGACCCAACAGGCATCAATTGGTGTAGAAAATGTTTCTGAAGCGAAAAAAGGAATGGAAAGAATTATTAACTCGGCACAGTACACTGGAAAAATAATTAATTCGCTTGCGCAAAAATCAGATCAGATCGGCGAGATAGCCCAGGTGATTGATGATATTGCAGATCAGACAAATTTATTAGCCCTCAATGCTGCAATAGAGGCCGCGCGTGCTGGAGAGCAGGGAAGGGGATTTGCCGTTGTTGCTGATGAAGTAAGAAAGCTTGCCGAAAGAACCACCAAGGCTACAAAAGAAATTGCCGAAACAATCAAATCAATTCAGAAAGAATCAAAAGAAGCCGATTCATCAATGGAAGAAGCTGGTAAATCTGTTATGCTAGGTCAGGAATTAAATCAGAAAGTTGAAGACGTTTTACAAAAAATCAGCAACAGCACAAATTCAGTAGCTGCAGAAATAGACCAGGTTGCAGCAGCAAGTGAAGAGCAGTCAAGTGCGGCAGAACAGATAAGCAAGAACATAGAGGCTATCAGCAGCGTAACACATGAAAGCGCCGCTGGCACTCAACAAATTGCTCGTGCCGCAGAAGATCTAAACAGATTAACTGATAATCTTCAGAACCTTGTATCACAATTTAAAATAAGTAACACTGTTAATAGCTTGAGCGCACACTATGATGTAAGAAATGATGGCCATAAAGTAAAAAGTGCTCATTCGCAATTAGCTGTTAGAAAAAACGGAAGACTGATTCACGCGTAAAATAAAGTCAATGGAGGCAATCTGTTTTGTTGCCTCCATTAAAAAATAGGAAAAAGGAAAATGAAAGGGTTAGTAGAAAAATATTATAAGCTACCGATAAAGAAAAAAATCTCTTACCTGGTTTTAATTACGGGTACGCTTATAACATGCATTTTTACAATTAAATCGTATTTAGAAAAACGGGAGTTGCTGCTACAGGATATCGATAACCGATTGAAAAGCGGTGCAAATGGTATCCGTTATGTTTTGGGCGATGATTACAATGATAAATATTCGAGATCAAACCAAATAGAGGACGATAAGTACTTAGCCTATATTAATCAATTAACAGATTTACAGAATAACGCCAAAATAACATTTGTTTACTCAGTGATTGTCGAAAATGGAAAAGCATATTTTACAGCATCCAGTCCGACCGAAGAAGAGTTAAAAAACAAAACTTATTCATTATTGTATGATGAATATACAGATGCCCCGGAAAATTTATTCAAAGCAAGTGCGGAAAAGAAAATTCAATTTGATGAATACTCGGATAAGTGGGGAAACTTCCGATCAGTTTTTATTCCAGCTAAATCTACGGGTGGTAAAGATTACATTTTATGTGCAGATATTGATATAAATTATGTGACCTCTGCATTAACAAAATCATTGCTTTCATCGCTCCTCATTGGAACCATTATTCTGATTGCATTTTGGTTTATTAGTTCTAAGCTGATTGAAAAAATTGTCCGGCCAATAAATCAACTTGTTCATTCGGCCCAACAAGTTTCTAGCGGCAGTTTAGATGTTGATTTTTCAGTTAATAGTCACGATGAAACAAAAGTCCTTTCAGACACACTTCATAATATGATGAACTCGCTTCGCCAAAACCTTGAGAATCTGGAACAGGAGAAACTAGAAATTAAAAAAGCAGCCTATGAAAAAGAAAAGAATGAAAAATATTTAGCGGAATATATTTCTTTGATACTTGAGCAGATGAAGAGATTCTCGACTGGAGATCTAACAGTTAATCTGGAAGCTAAATCCAATGATGATATAGGAAAATTGTTTGTTGGGTTTAATGAAGCAGTAAATAATATAAAAGGAATGATCATTGAAGTTTTGGCGAGCGCAGATGAATCATTAGAAACAGCAACAAAAATTTCCGGTGCTACAGATGAAATTTCCATAGGTGCACAGGAACAAAGTTCACAAACAGCAGACCTTGCCAGCGCAATGGAAGAGATGGCTAAAACTATTCTTGAGAATTCAAGAAACGCAACAAATGTTGCCGAGGTTTCAAAAGAGGCAAATGAATTTGCAGAAAAGGGAAAAAATAAGATAGATGAGAATATAAGAGGGATTCAAAGAATCATCTCCTCCGCACAAAAGACAGGAGAAATAATATCTAACCTTTCCAGCAAATCGGATCAGATTGGTGAAATTACTCAGGTTATAGATGATATAGCGGATCAGACAAATTTACTAGCTCTTAATGCTGCAATTGAAGCCGCCAGAGCCGGTGAACAGGGAAGAGGATTTGCAGTAGTTGCTGACGAGGTTCGAAAATTGGCGGAGAGAACA
This sequence comes from Ignavibacteria bacterium, assembly GCA_027347805.1. Lineage (GTDB taxonomy): Bacteria > Bacteroidota > Ignavibacteria > Ignavibacteriales > Melioribacteraceae > Stygiobacter. The sequence continues at coordinate 3,709 of DAIEQP010000020.1, forward strand.
ACCAAGGCAACAAAAGAAATTGCTAATATGATTAAATCTATTCAGGCGGAAGTAAAGGAAGCTGATAATTCCATGATTGAAGCAGGAAAATCTGTGGAGGAGGGGAAAAAAGTGACCGAGGAAGTAGGTGTGGTTCTATATAATATTTATCAATCAACAAATAAAGCCACAACAGAGATTAATCAATTAGCGGTTGCAACAGAACAACAGTCGGCTACTGCAGAAGAAATAACCAAAAACGTTGAAATGATAAACAATGTTATCAGCGATACAGCTGCCGGAATAAACAATATTGCTCAGTCAACCGAAGGACTTAGAAACACCTCATTGCAGCTGAGAGATCTGGTTTCAAATTTTAAAGTTGGTTTGTCACTTAACAATAAAAGAAAGGTTGCTCAAATAAATGAATTGCAGTTAATTAATTATTAATAACATAATAAGGAGAATCATCATGTACAAGATCGAAAAAACCGGTTATGGGGTAAAGTTAGTATTCAGCGGACTCATTCATGCAGATGAAATGAAAAAATGGGTTACCGAATCAGAAAAAATTTCAAAATCCCTTCCGCCTAAGTTCGGTGTGTTTGTAGATATGCGCGAACTAAAACCGCTCGACCCGGAAGCACAAGAAGTTATGCAAATAGGTCAAAGACTATATAAGGGAGCGGGTATGGAAATATCTGTTGTTATTCTTGCCAATACCGTTCTTACGATGCAATTCAAAAGATTGGCAAAAGAAACCGGCATTTACGAGTGGGAACGTTATATCGATGCTTCCAAAAATGCGCAGTGGGAAGAAACAGGCAAGAAATGGTTGGTAAACAATATTGATCCGGATGCTAAGCTTGCAGCGTAAAATTAAAAGCAACATGGTGATTTAACAAATTTGTTGTTTCGCCATGTTGTGAAAGTTCGATTGTTTATAAAATAATTATATATAAGAGGTAATAAATGGATAGTAAAAGTAAAATAGTTTTTGCGGCCGTTTTCTTTATGATCTTCTTTTCGTTAAAAATTTCAGAAGCACATACAATATTTCCCAACGAGGAAGAGTATCAAGTTTCTGTGGACAAAGTTCCCGTGCCGGTTGGTGGATATGAAGGGATAATGAAAAAAATTATCTATCCAGCCATGGCGATTCAAACCCGCACCGAAGGGAAAGTGTACATGCTCGTATATTTAAATGAAAATGGAGATGTTGAAGAGGCAAAAATAGTTAAGGGAATTGGAGGCGGATGCGATGAGGAAGCAGTTAAGGCGGTCAAGAAATCAAAATTCATAGCCGCCACACAAAATGGAGCGTTGGTTAAAACTAAATTTGCAGTAGCTCTTAATTTTAAGCTACCGTAAAAAAATTAATGAGGAAAACATCATGAAAAGTTAATGGTTCTATTGGAGTGATATTATTTTTGTTCTTGGTTTTTTAATGCATGCTTCTTCAAGTCCAATTTCTGCAAGAACGATATTCCCATCAGGCGAGGAAGAGTATCTTCTCATAGTTGAAAAAATGGCGGCCCCAATAGGAGGAGTAGAAGCGATTCTGAAAAAAATCTCGTTTCCCGAAGAGGCTCAAAAGAAACGTCTTACCGGCAAAGTTTATTTGATGTTATATGTTAACCAGGAAGGTGAGGTTGATGATGTTGTAATTGTTAAAGGGATCGGCTGCGGTTGCGATGAAGAAGTTATGAAAGCGGTGAAGAAAAGCAAATTTAGTCCCGGGATGGATAAAGGGGTTGCAGTAAAAACAAAAATGTCTATGGCAATACCAATAAAGTTATCGTAATACTATGCAGAAGTATTGGAATAGAGATTATCGGAGATCGCATTG
>DAIEQP010000095.1 GCA_027347805.1 Ignavibacteria bacterium
ATGAAGCGGTTCCTGAGCTAAAAAAAATAAAACATGTTTTCATGCTTGCTGAAGCAAATGAAAACTATATGCATTCCTTTTTTGATATGACATACAACTGGCCATTAAAAGATTTGATGGATGCAATTGCAAAAGGAAAAAAGAAAGCGGTTGATCTTTATCCATTCTTTGAAAAAGAAGCCCAAGAATATAAAAGAAATGATTATAGGATGAATCATATCACCAATCATGATTTGAATTCATGGGACGGAAGTGAATATGAAAGACTCGGTGAAGGGGTAAAAGCGTTTTCAGTTTTGTACTACACTGTTCCCGGAATGCCTTTAATTTATTCTGGGCAAGAAATTGGAATGAAAAAACGTCTTCGCTTCTTCGATAAAGATACAATTGACTGGAAACAAAATTCCATGAGAGATTTTTACACTAAACTAAATCACCTAAAAAGGAAAAACGAAAGTCTTTGGAACGGTGAAGGTGGTGCTGATCTGAAAATGATAAAAACAAATAACGAAAATGTTTTTGTATTTACCCGCGAAAAAAAATCAAATAAAATTTTTGTTGCGGTTAATTTATCTAAACAACCGCAACAGGTAAAATTGAATAGTGAGTTAGTAAATGGAAACTATGTTGATCTATTTTCGAAGAAAAAAATCAACATAAAAAGTAATCAGTATGATTTTAGCCTAAATCCATGGGAATACTTACTCTTAACAAAGTAAATCATAGGGAATTATTATGAATAAACCGCGATTAAGTTTCTGGCAAATATGGAATATGAGTTTTGGATTTCTCGGAATACAATTTGGTTTTGCTCTGCAGAATGCAAATGTGAGCAGAATTTTTGAAACACTTGGCGCCAAGCTCGATGAAATTCCAATTCTTTGGATTGCTGCACCTGTTACAGGATTAATTATCCAGCCAATCATCGGGCACATGAGTGACAGAACATGGAATAGATTAGGAAGAAGACGTCCGTATTTCCTTACCGGGGCAATTCTTGCATCACTCGCTTTATTCATAATGCCTAATTCGCCGGCATTGTGGATGGCTGCCGGAATGTTATGGATAATGGATGCCTCAATTAATGTTTCGATGGAACCGTTCCGTGCTTTTGTAGGAGACATGCTTCCGTCAGAACAAAGAACAATTGGTTTTTCGATGCAGAGCTTTTTTATTGGTGCCGGTGCAATAATTGCTTCCGCCCTTCCATATGTAATGACAAACTGGTTTGGAATCAGCAATACTGCAGCACCTGGAGAAATTCCTCCATCTGTTAGATTTTCATTTTACATCGGCGGATTAATTTTTATTCTGGCTGTTGCCTGGACTGTATTCTCTTCAAAAGAATATTCACCGGAAGAACTTGAGAAATACTCAGCATCGGAATCTGAAAATGAAAAAGCAGTACACGATGCAGAATTAATTAATCACTCAACTTTTTACAGAAACGGTTTAATCTGGCTAGCGCTTGGATTAATTCTCTTCATCAGTTTTTATTTTTTCATCTATATGGATTATGGTCTGGGCGTTTTCTTTGGCGGAGTCTTTGCATTTGGATTGATTCAAATTATTGTTGCCTGGTTTACTCAAAATGCAAAAACAGAAAATGGATTAGTCGTTGTTATAAACGATCTTTACAAAATGCCAAAGACAATGATTCAGCTTGCATACGTTCAATTCTTTTCTTGGTTTGCACTTTTTGCAATGTGGATTTACACAACGCCCGCAGTAACACACCACATTTATGGAGCTACAAATACAACATCTGCATTATATAATAAAGGTGCAGATTGGGTTGGTGTTTTGATGGCTGTTTACAATGGATTTGCCGCTGTGATGGCATTTGTTCTTGTTTGGCTGGCAAAAAAATTCAGCAGAAAAACAGTCAACGCAATTAGTTTGGTGTTTGGCGGTGCCGGTTTAATTTCCTTTTACTTCATTAAGGATCCCAATATTTTAATAATTTCTGAACTTGGAATCGGGCTTGCCTGGGCATCAATACTTGCAATGCCCTATGCAATATTAACGGGTTCACTCCCGAGAAAAAAGATGGGAGTATATATGGGAATCTTCAATTTCTTCATTGTTATTCCACAGATAACTGCTGCTGCGATTTTAGGTTTCTTTGTAAAAAATATTTTTGCCGATCAAGCGATCTATGCAGTTGTTCTGGGTGGAATTTCGATGATTGCTGCAGCTGTGATGGTAAATTTTGTAAACGATAAAGACTAGCTGCAAAAAAAGCGGGTTGAATATTTCTTCCCGCTTTCTCATCTCATTTTATTTTATAGATCATCCATCCTCTCGGCTTAAGTGATAGATGAATTTTGTTTTCAAGAATTTTCTGCTGCGAATCGTCTTCTAAATTTTTTAACAATTTTGAACTGTAAAACGATGGGAGACTTAATTCAACTTTCTGTTCAACACCAGATTTATTAAGAACGATTAAGGTTCTTTCATAAAAATCAGAACGAATATAAGCGAAAATATTTTGGTCAGCTTTCAATGAATAGTAGTCTCCGTAGCGAAGTGACGAGTTTTTCATTCTTAATTTTGCAATTGAACTAACAACTTTTAACATCTTCTTTTCATTTTCATTTAGATCATTTCCGAACCTCATCATTCTCCTGTTATCAGGATCTGACGCGCCAGTCATTCCAAATTCACTTCCATAATAAATAACAGGTAGACCCGGCACACTGAACATATATGCATAATATAATTCTGCTTTCTCATAACTTGAAGGGTGGTCAACTTTGGGCGGATTATTCCAGCCTATTTCAGTAGCGTTCCATTCACTAAGTGTTAAATCTCCATCAGCATAGGCCATATAACGATTCTTATCATGGCTATCCATTATATTGCCCATTAAGTTGAGCTGACCAAAAACATCCAGACCTTTTTTAATTTCAGCATCAAGATCTTTGAATGAGCGCATTGAATCAATAAATACGGCCTGTGCGGAATTGTACTGCTCAAAATTGAATTGCCCACTTAGCTGACCATTATTCACATAAGAATTTACAAGATCATAATTACCAAACGTTTCGCCAATCTGGTAAACATTTTTGTGTAATGGCACTTCAAGTTCTTTTTTGAGTTTGTAAGTAAGTGTTCTCCAGAATTTATTCGGAACATGTTTTACAGCATCATGCCTGAATCCGTCTGCACCAGTTTGTTTGAGCCACCAGATTGCATTGTCGCTCATAACATTAGTTGCTTCATCAGATTTTTGAAAATCGAAAGAGGGCATATAAGGTTCGAACCATGTAGTTAATCTCTGTTCATCCCACATTCTTAAATTTAATCTACCGTCCGGTAATTTTAATGTACCAAACCATTCCGGATGATTTTTAAAAAACGGATGTTCCTGATGAACATGATGAGAAACGTAATCAAGCAGAATTTTTATTCCATGCTGATGAGCTGTATTGATCAATTCCTTCAAATCTTTAAATGAACCAAACTTCTCTTCAACTTTATTTTCTGATATTGGCCAGTAACCATGATAACCTGTAAACCATCTGTGAGGCGTCGGAAATTCTCTGAAGGCCAAATCTGTGTTATCATTTACAGGAGAAATCCATAGTGTATTAACACCAAGTGATTTGAAATATCCTTCTTTTATTTTCTTTGTAATTCCGGTAAAATCTCCCCCATTGTAATTTGCTTTCCAGCTTAAAGAATCATGTTTAATCGGCAAATCATTTTTCTTATCACCATCATTAAACCGGTCGATCATAATTGAATAAATATTTGCGTCGTGCCAATCAAATGAAGATGAATTGTTGTTCGGTTTTCCATTTGAAATAGGAATTACCTGCATGTTGCTAGCCAATCCGGAAACATCAACAACAACCCGCATCATAATTGCTTTTTTTAATTCAGCTGGAGACGCTTTAATACTAATTATATTCCCCTGGACTTGTATAAACTTGTTTTCAATTTTATGATTATCAAAAAGAGCGATTACATTATTAGCAGAAAGATTTATTTCCTTTTCCGTTTCAAAATAAAAACGAAAATCAGTGCCGGATGAAATAAGGTTCATCTTAAGTTTGTGCAGAAATACTTTCTCATTATGAAGATCCGGAACGACTGCAACGGAATTATAACCGCCAAGTCCGTTTGGAACTGTTTCTTTATTTACCGGATCTAATACTTCTTCTCCATCAACAAAATATTTGTATTGATATCTCCCCGGTTCAAGTTCTAGTGTTGATGAATAAATTCCATTTTCCAATTTCATCGGCAAATTATTTCTATCCCAGTTGTTGAAAATTCCAAACAGATTTACAGAATGAATATTTTTCTCCGGCTTATAACTGAATTTATACTGATTCAAATTCTTCGCATAAAATGGAATTGAATAGATTACATTCCTATATCTAAATTCAACAGTTGAGAATCCTTCAAAATCAGGATTAGCCTTTACAATTAGCAAACTCTTCTCTTTTTCAAAATGAACTGAAATATTTTTATTATCTAGAAAATTAAGATCG
>DAIEQP010000109.1 GCA_027347805.1 Ignavibacteria bacterium
TCTTGATCCTAATTTCTCCTCGGGGCACATCTTTATTAGCATAATAATTTATTCCTTTGATTGGAATTTCAATTCCGCTTGCCATACGTCCCATTCCATAAAAAGATTCGCTTGCAGGATCAGCGACTGCCACTCCATCTATTAATAAAGAGTAATAATGAAAGCCTTCGCTAAGAGTATCAGTTGTTGCTTCCCAGAATCCTTCGCTGTCTTTAATCAAATCATACTTTCTTCCCAAATCGATTTGAACCTTTTGTGCATCCGGCGCTTTAATTCTGAACTTCACACTATTGTCAGGCATAATCTTAGGATATTTTACTCCTCTCACATTCGTTGGGGCCGGGGTTCCAAGCAAAGTATATTTAGGAAATTTCGAGACATCGACAGGTTTGAAAATAAGCTGGGAAAACATGTAAAGAGAATTTTTCCATACTTTAAAATCATGCACACCTGGCTCTATATAATAGATATGCGGAACATTGTTGGCCTGAAGATATTCATGTGTACGCTGGCTGAATGTAATTAATCCGTCACTATCGCCGCATGATATCCAGAGCAGTTTTAATTTCTTTTTTGTTTCTTCCGGATTTGGAACAAGCGCTTCGGGAGTTTTAGTATTTGGAGCTGATGAAAAACCGCCAACCCACGCAAATGTATCCAGATTACCCAAACCAAAATTCAATGATTGCCCTCCCCCCATTGACAATCCTGCTATAGCTCTGTTTTCTCTATCGGTATATACCGGAAATGTTTTCTCGATGAATGGAATTAAATCATTTAGTAAATCTTTTTCAAAAGTTGCAAAGGCCTGAACTTTATCCGGTGCCATTATATTTCCGCCGGCACTGTCATCCTTCATAGCCCTGCCGTTGGGCATTACTACTATCATAGGTTCAATTTTGTTTTCTGCATAAAGATTATCCAGAATAACTTGAGGCTTTCCGCCATTAAGCCATTCTTTTTCATCACCACCTATACCATGTAACAGATAAAGCACAGGATACTTTTTATTTTTTGAGTAACCTGGAGGAGTATAGACAAGCGCTTTTCTTTGAGTTCCTACTGTTTTTGATTCATATGTGATAGTTTCAATTGAACCCTGTGAGATATTGGTTCTTGCACTATCAAAGCCTACAGGGGCATGTTTTTCAATACTCTGTGAATATGATATAGTTGTGAAAGTAATTATTGTGAGAACCGCTAATAAAATTTTTTTCATAAGTATCCTTACTAATTATTCTTGAGCGAAGATTTTCAATCCAGCTGGAAAGATCTCGAGCTCATTAATTGTTTAAAAATTTTGATTCTTTCATCCATTTGAACAATGGCTCCATCCATCCTTGACGCCTAAAGATGAATCCATGTCCGCCTTTGGGATAAAGATGCATTTCAACCGGAACATTATGATGGCGTAAGGTTTCAAAATATTTTATGCTGTTATCAACATCTACAAGTTTATCATCAGCCGCATGTGTAATGTATGCAGGGGGAGTTTTTTCCGTTACCTGAAGTTCATTGGAGAATTCATCCTTCAATTCTTTAGAAGGATTTTTACCTAATAAATTTGTACGGGAATCAACATGTGTTAAATCATCCTGCATACTTATAACGGGATAAACAACAATTTGAAAATCGGGGCGAACGCTAATGTTATTGTTTTCGATAACCGGTTTTTCAAAATGTGTTGCTGCTGTGGATGCTAAATGTCCTCCGGCGGAAAATCCGATAATGCCAATCTTGTTTGGATCCACACCCCACTTTGATGCATTTTCTCTTACAATTCTAATTGCCTGCTGCGCATCCTGCAATGGTCCGATTTTTTTATCCACCATTGTAGTATCGTTCGGAAGTCTGTATTTAAGAACAAACGCTGCAACACCATTCTTCACAAATTCTTTTGCGCTGCCGATTCCTTCACCTTGATAAACTACCACGCCATAGCCACCGCCAGGAATTATTATCACAGCTGCACCGGTTGTTTTTTCTTTTTCCGGAAGAAAAACTTCTAAAGTTGGCTTGGTAACACCTCTATACATCGCACCACCGGTTTCCTTGATGTTTGATGGTTTGGAGTTTGGTACGTCACCGGGATATAAGTTTATAATTTCTTGTGCATTAATCGAACAAGCCACAAATGCAGCCAACACGAAAAATATTTGGGAGAATTTCATTATTTCTTAGCCTTACTTTTTTCTAATTCTATTAAAAAGAAATCATTCATCATGGTTAAATATTTATCAACATGCACACCAGGTCCATGCCCGCCATTCGGTACCGAAACAAATTGGCTGGGTACTTTAGCTTTTTGTAAATCATTAAAAAGTATTTCACTCTGGCAAAACGGAACTACAGGATCTTTATCACCATGAAAAATTAAAAATGGCGGATCAGTTGGATCAATATAAGTTGTTGGACTTGCCAGTAAAGTGAGTTCTTTGTTTTCCTGGATTGGACCTCCCACATATAACGATGCCGGAGAGTTAGCTGCATTATGAATCATTTTAGTTGTTCCGCATGAATCCATAACCAGCATGTTTGTTGGACCAAACCAATCAACAACTGCGTCTACAGAACTACTATATGATAAATAATTTCCGACTGCACCTTCGATATCGACAGTAACCTTACCAAGAGTATATTGTTTTACATTTCTTGAAGTTCCTGCCAAAGCTGCAAGACTTCCGCCTGATGAACTACCTGTGATTCCAACAAATGAAGTATCAATCTGATATAGGGAGGCGTTTGCTCTAACAAATCTAATTGCGGCTTTTATATCGTTTATTTGTGCTGGGAATATTGCATCTTTACTGGAACGATGATTCGGTGTGACAACTGCAAAACCAGCTTCGAGTAAATATTTTACAAGCGTATTCTGATCCGCATTCTTAGCATTATTTGCCAGCCATGCACTTCCATATATCGAAATTACAACTGGATAATTTTGTTTCTCAACTTTGGGCAAATAAATATCCAGCCTGTGATAGATTAATGAATCACCGGCATAGTTCAGATCTTTCCAGGTTTTTGAAAACGGCTGGCTAAAACAGTTTATGAACGCCAGCAAGAAAATGATCGGTAGTTTATACTTCACGCTAATCCTCTAATACTAAAATTGTTGATCTCCATCAGCAATGTTTGGAGATCAACCGTTATAAATCAATTCAATTTCTGGAACATTTATCAGAACAAATCATTTTTTAAAAAGAAGTTTTGCAAATTCATGTAATGATCTTCTCCAGGTTAACCATTCATGAGCAGTTCCTGGCGATTGATATACTGTAATATTTTTAATCCCAGCTTTCTTGAGAATCTCGCTCGCTACTAAAGGTGAATTTCCTTCAACAGTACCATTGCTGATAAAAAACGCTTTTACTTTTTTATTAAATGTCGCTGCATCAGCAAATGCACCATTGTAAATTTTTGTAAGAGTATCCTTTTCAGTTACCCGAGGTCCGCCGCTAAAACAGCCGATATAAGCAAACTTATCAAGGTTAGAAAGTGTAACAGAAGTTGTAACCATGCCGCCCATCGAAAGTCCCGCCATAGCTCTATTCTTTCCGTCAGTTAATGTTCTATAATTTTTATCAATGAATGGAATAAGATCATTCAGCATCACTTCTTTGAATGTATCAAATGAAAAATTCATTCTTGGGCGCGGTGCTGGTGTAGCAGCCGGCTGATTTCCCTGACCCAAAACAATTGAAGGTGCAGCTGCTGGTGCCGGTCTTGGCTGAGGAAGAGGTTCACCTGGTTTTCTTGCAGCACTCGTCTCCATCACAACAATCATTGGTTTTGCAGAACCTTCTGCAATCATATTATCCAGAATTATATCAGTCAATCCTTGCATTGCCCATCCACGTTGATCTTCTCCGCCTCCATGTTGAATATAGAGAACCGGATATTTTTTCTTTACATCTTTATCATAACCAGGAGGACAATAGATATAAATTTTTCTCCATTCGTTAGTAGTTTTGGAGAAATACCATTTTGTTCTGATATCTCCGTGCGGAACATCTTTTACAGTATAAAAATCTTCTCCTGCACTTGGAATTTCGATTGCAGTAAACATTCTCCCGACACCAAAGAATGTTTCGCTTGCAGGATCACATACTTCAACGCCATTAATTACCAGTCTATAATAATGGAAACCAGGTACCTGAGGGTCTGTAATTACAGAAAACATTCCATCTTTATCTTTTACCATTTCATATTTTTTGTTTGCTAAATCGAATAAAATCTTTGCGTCATC
>DAIEQP010000143.1 GCA_027347805.1 Ignavibacteria bacterium
CTTTTACCTCCTTTCAAAATAATTGAGGCCGTCTCAAAAGTAGTTAATCAATAAATAATCCGCGAAAATCCGTATCAATCCGCGTCACCTGCCTGCCGGTTTACATGCCGCAGGCATGCACGCAGGTCGGCGGGCGATTTATTAATAAAAAAGTACTTTTGAGACAGCCTCATAAAGGGAGAGGTCAGCCAATTAGCTTCTCCACCCCATCTATTTTTTCAGTACAAACCAGGAATTATTTTCTGTATGGGCAGCCACGCCAAATCTGCAGATGTAATTTGCCTTAGAGGATATTTTTATATGTATGACAAAAAAAAAGGAAGAAAAAAATGTACTTATTTAATCTAAACAAAAATTAATTAGAAAAACTAGTTCCCTTCGACCTCTCCCCCTGCCCCTCTCCTTACGCAGGAGAGGGGTTGAAGCTTTAAATATTGACGGGCAAGAATTATCTTGAAAAAGAATATTTAATAAGCTAAGTTTTAATTGACCCGGGGAGAAGTAATTTGTTAAATCAAGCATAAACTAAAAAGTCAATCCTCATTTATCGGCCGCATATCTCTGTGTCGTAAATATTTTCCGTTACAACATTACAGTTTGGAAGTTAATAATTTGATTTGTCATTGGCACTAAAATTAATAATTGACGAAGCGAATTGATTTTTTCTCAAAATCGGAAACTGATTATGAAATAGTGTTGATATAGTTTCTTGAACCTAACTTCATAGAGGGATAATAAAGGTTAATCCCTGGGAGGTGAACTCATGGTTTTATTGAAACTTTTACTCGCGATTAATTTAATAGACTGGTTTTTACCTGCATTTGTTTTCAGAAAGCACAGGTATTCTTATTTTTTTCTTATCAAATCTCTTATAGATCCGGTATACCTTCTCCTAAGTGAGCTCTTGAATGTTAACATCTATAATTTTATTCCAATTGCTCTTCTATGTGAATTAGCATCATTTCCTCTTATAGATTCAAGGTTTAGAACTATCTCTGTTACCGCACTTTTATTTCTATCAATCACAGCAGGTAAAGACTGGTATTTGGAGTTGATCATATGTGAATCAATATTGTCTTTAATGATGTACTCTCTTTTGAAGGATGCGTTGGAGGATATCATTAACAAGTCAATACTTAAAATATATCATCCTCTGCTGCTTTCATATTTTTTAAGAAATGCGATTTTATATTATTTATACTATTATGATTATTCAGCTCTTCATGATTATTATACTTTACTTTTAATTCCTGTCGTAATTATACCTTTTTTAATAGCGCATTATGGCCCGGAAAAAAATATTGTTTTCGGACAAAAGTATTTTCATTCATTTTCCACATTCCCTTTATATAATACAGATATAGCAAGAGGAGAAGAGAATAGCGCCATAAAAAAGAACGGCCTTACTGAGAGAGAGTATGAGATTATTCGCTTAGTCGGCAGAGGTTACACAAACAAAGAGATTGCAGAAAAACTTTTTTTGTCAAAAAGCTCCATAGATCATTCTCGTGTTATTATTAAGGAAAAACTAAATATTTCAAAACGATCAGAATATAATGAGTTTATTGATAATCATATTCACACAAATGGGAATAATAGAAGTGCAACAAAGTTGTAAAATATTTTTAGCATAAAGTTGCAGCAGATTTGCAATGTTCTGCTAATGACAAGTGATTTTTTAGATTTTACATTTAACCCATCAATATTCCATACTTGTCAGCAATTATTTTATAACATTTTCCGATAGCATTGTTATGAAGTATAGTTTTCACAATAAATACACAATCGTAAGGCAGTATGACCAGGCTGATTGTGGGCCCGCGACTCTTCTTTCAATTTTAAAATATTATGATGGGAACACTTCCCTAGTATATCTCCGTGAGATAATGAATACAAATACAAACGGCACCACGATGCTGGATCTTGTAAATGCCGCAAAACAAATCGGCTTTAATGCATATGGGGCCTCCGGAGAATATGAAGATCTGATGAAAGAGCAAATGCCATGTATCGCTCATGTTGTTATGGATAAACAGTTACTTCATTTTATTGTCATATATAAGATTAACGAAAAAGGGGTTCTTGTCGGAGATCCGGGAAAGGGTGTATATAAACTTTCCAGAAAGAGCTTCACCGAAATATGGAGCAGTAGAGCAGTTGTCCTTTTGAAACCTGAAAAAATATTGTTGAAAGAAAAAACAATTAACTGGTTCACTTGGATTATGCGGTATATCAAAAAAGATAATATCTGGATTGTTCAATCAATATTTCTTGGCACTATTTATACAGTCCTAGGTTTGCTGACTTCTTTGTTCATACAAAAACTCATCGATGTTTATATTCCACAAAAAAACACTACCTGGATTTACTACACTGGTATTTTTCTGTTTTTATTGTTACTTATTAAGGCCTCAAGCGGTTTTATCAGAGATAAATTTCTAGTGGTGCTCAATAAACGAATAAACAACAATATAACCGGGGATTTCTTTGATCATTTATTTCAATTGCCCAAAAAATTTTTTGACACCAGAAAGCGGGGCGACATAACCGCGAGAATTCACGATGCAATGCGCATTCAACAAGCCGTGCTTCAAATTGGCGGAATGACGATTGTGGATTTGCTAATAATACTTGGTTCCTTCGGATTACTCTTTAATTTTTCACTACGCATGGCTCTGGTTGCCTTAACAGTTTTTCCGATTTACTCTGCTATACTATTTCTAAGTACAAAGAAACTTAAATTACAACAGAATGATGTAATGAAAGGTTACGCCTTAGTCGAATCGACATACATTGATACCTTGGGCGGTGCTGATGAGATAAAGAGTTATAACTCCGAATCTTTCTATTCAAAATTAAATAAATCTTTTTTTACGCTATTCCAAAACAATATTGAAATACTGGGAGTGACTCAGGCAAGGTTAAGTCTATTCGCAGAATTGAGCGCAGTAACAATTACTATAGGGATGCTACTTTTCGGCGCTATTTGGGTTGTAAATAATGATATAAAGCTTGGTGAAATGATGGCAGCATATTCTCTTGCCGCAGGTATCTTGCCTTCAATTAATAGACTGAACTATGCAAATATTTCGCTACAAAGTGCCAACATCGCAGCCATTCGCTTAATGGACATGCTGCTGGTAGAGAAAGAAAAGAATACCTCTCAAATATCATTTTCGCTGGAAGATAGTTTACAATTGAAAAGCGCTTCATTTTCCTGGAACCGTAGACAATACTTATTTGAAAATATAAATCTGGAAATTCCGAAAGGAAGAATCACTTCTCTTTGGGGACCAAGTGGCTCAGGGAAAAGTACAATTGTCCAGCTTATTCAGAGGAAATACGATTTAATGGGGGGAACTATTTTAATAGACGGGATCGACTATAAAGAGATTGATCTCGTTGAGTACAGAAATAATATTGGCGTACTTCCGCAGCAGATTAAAATTTTCAATGGCACGGTGGCGGATAATATTATTGCTGGAAGAAATATTCAAGACATCCATCAGCTTAATACACTTATCGAAGCAACCGGACTCTCCTCTTTTCTCAAACGATTTGAAAATGGATTGTTCACTTTACTTGGCGAAGATGGGAGAAAGCTTTCGGGCGGAGAGATGCAGATGCTCGCACTTATCCGTGCGCTATTGTTCAAACCCAAGGTGCTCATTATTGACGAAGGATTAAGCGGTATCGATTTTGAGATTGAAGAATTGATTTATGAAAGCATAAACGAGTATTCAAAAGATAATGCAGTGTTACTGATAACGCATAATCTCACAAACCTTTTAAAAACAGATTATTTATATATACTTGAAAACGGAAAAATTTTAGAACATGGAAAGCCAAATATATTAGTGCAAACCGGGAGCTCATTTAAAAGAAGCGTCAAAAAGCTATACTCGAACAAACATTAAAATAGTATACATATGTCCGATTCTATTGCAATAAATGCAAAAAATAGAGACGAATATTCCGTTAAAAATTGGCATCTCTATTTATTTGTGACTTTGACATTTTTAATACTTACTCTAATAAATGACCGATTCATCATGACTAGAGAAGTCTATGGTTTACTATTAGAGGACAAGATTGAGAGCAACAGAATTGATGACTATTATAAATTACTCAAAATTTTTTCAATATATACTTATCTGGCTTTGCCATTTATAATATGGTTAAAAATAACATTCATTGCTTTAATACTACAGACTCCGCTACTGCTGAAAAGCATAGAAGCAAGTTTCAACGAATGTTTTAGAATCGCTGCTTTGGCAAATATTCCTTTTCTTCTTTTGGGCGTTATTAAACTTACAATATTATTTTTTTCGCCGGGCAATGCAATTTCTTATGATTTGATCAATTTAATTCCCGGAGCAGTTTCAAATTTGATAGATAAATCATCTTATTCCCCTGCAGCATATAATTTTTTAAGTAATATTAATGTCTATGAAGCACTATGGGTGTTGATTGTCTTTTCTTGCATCTCTAATCTGAAAAAAATCAGTAAGACAGATTCCTTCATACTTGCATTCAGTATTTGGCTCATTTTAACTGCTTTCCAATTTGGTTTAGTACTTTACTTTAATAAGGTATGATTTATTATGACAAGGTTTATTGAGATACTTTTAGGTTTTGTATTTGTCATTTCTGCTTTTATGAAACTTTATGATTTTGAAAGCACGGTTCAATTCATTAACTCAATTACCGGATTAAGCATTTGGGTGATAAAAGTTGGTTTATTCTCTCTTTCCTTCTTTGAAATTATTATTGGAATATGTTTTGTTTCAAACCGATGGAGGCAACAAATTATTTTTTATTCAATCTTATGCTTGCTTTGTTTTTTCATTTTAATCAGCAGCTATTTCTTACAGCAAAGCTATTCCAATTGTGGCTGCTTTGGAACCATCATTAGAATTGATCCTGTTATTACTCTTTTCAAAAACATTCTAATTCTCACATTCATGCTCTGGGCCAAGAGATCCTCTAATAAAACAGAATTAATCATGCGATGAAAAAAAGGATAACAATATTTCTTCTATTCATCTTAATTGTAGCAGCAGTAATATATTCATTCTTTTATGGAGTGCAAGAAGAATTCTTACCTATAGGATCAAAATTACCATCATTAAGATACTATTCAGCAAAAGATAGTGGGATGGTTACCATTAGTAATAAACCAATTATGATAATGTTTTTCAAACCAGATTGTCCTCATTGCGAATATGAGTTCGAAGCAATGAACAAAAGGTATTCTGACTTGCGGGAATCCACATATTTTTTGACAACTGATTATGTGTTTATAAAAGACAACATTTATAAAAAGTGGACTAACCTAGTAAAAAAAGAGAAT
>DAIEQP010000156.1 GCA_027347805.1 Ignavibacteria bacterium
CGGTACTTTTCTCTAGGTATTTGTTCATTGCGGGGTAAAAGCAATTCATTCTTGTTATGGTTAATAAGAACATCGTTGCGGCGAACCTGATAAATATCTCCGACAACAATTTCACCAATCATTTCGCCATATTCACCATAAACTATATCTTTTTCAATTTCTCTAATTTTTTGATTCAAGCTTTGACGGGCAAGATTAATTAATCTTCTTCCAAAATCTACAAGTTCAAGTTTTTCAACAAAATCTTCACCAACTTCTAATCCGTCTTCGTTACCTTTTTCATTTACTTCATCGATGCTAATTTGAGTTGCAGGATCAACAACCTCATCAACAATGGAACGTTCAAGAAATATTTCGATGTCGCCTTTATCCATATTAACAACAACGTCGTACTTTGCTTCAGGTCCATATTTTTTCTTTACCATCAGCCCAAATATTTCTTCAATGATTCCCGCAAGAACATCTTTATCGAGACTTTTCTCGCGCACCATCTGCGAAAAGGATTCAACTATTTCGGTGTTCATTTATTTCTCTCCTATCAGAAACTAATTAAAACTTTTGCTTTGATTACATTTTCGAAGTTGATTTTCACTTCATTCTTTTTTTCTTCCAGAAAAAGATCATTTTCCTGAATTCTAATTAACTTGCCAACTATCTTTTTCTTTTCCTCGCCATCAGAATATTCGATTTCAAGTTTCCTGTTCATATGTTTTTTATATTGAGCAAAAAACTTTAATGGTCTTTCAATTCCGGGAGAAGAAACATCCAGTCTGTAACTTGTGTCAATCAAGTTTTGGGATTCAATCACTTCGTTTACTACATTACTTACTTTTGAACAATCATCTGTTGTAATTCCAATCTCGTTATCAATGTATAATTCAATAACAAGCAGATTTCGATCACCGCGGAAGATGAGTTCGATTAGAAAATAACCGTGCGAAGAAACTATTTCTTCAATTTTTTTTGATAATTGCTGTTTTTCCATACTCTACAAACAAAAATCGCCCTCTAGGGGCGAAAATGATGACTAAAAGTATGAATAAAAGCCGGAATAAGCAAACCGTTTGTTAATTGAAAATTGATAGTTGAGAATTCAGAATTTCTCGTATTGTTCCAAATTTTCGCACTAAATCACAAATCGTAAATCAAAAATCCATTTATTCATTATCTGAGTATAAATGTTTGGCCTTTTCTGCTGATGTAACAATCCCTTTGATCATTGATGAACTGAACCCTGCATGTTCCATCTGGTTCAACCCTGAAATTGTACAACCGCGCGGAGTTGTAACTTTATCAACTTCGCCTTCAGGATGAGCGCCGTTTTCGATAATTAATGCTGCGGCTCCCTTTGCAGTCTGAGCAGCCATAAATAAAGCATCTTCTGCATGAAAACCAATTTCGATTCCACCCTGCGAAGCAGCACTAATTGCCCTGAAGAAAAATGCAATACCGCAGGCACACAATGCAGTTGCTGGGACCATCAATTCTTCTTTAATCACTACACTTTTCCCGAGCTGATCGAAAATTGTTTTTGCAATATCAATTGCAGGTTTATCTTCATCATTACCGCTAATGCATGTCATCGATTCCTGTATTGCTATTGCGGTGTTTGGCATTACACGAACAACAGGAATGTTCTTGCTAATTTTGGATTTGATTTGTCTAACTGAGGCACCGGAGACAACCGATAAAAGTATATGCCGTTTTTCATCAAGAACATCATTAATTTCTTCTATCAAACTGTCAAGCTGCTGAGGTGTAACACCAACAATCAATATATCAGTATTCTTCACTGCCTCAATGTTATTTGTAGTGGCTTTGAATCCTCGTGTTAGAAATGGTCTAAGTTTTTCTTCGGATTTTTTCGTCACATATGTTTGTTCGGCTTTACATACCCCAGACTTCACCAGTCCATTTACAATTGCGGTCCCAATATTCCCGCACCCCAATATCGAAACAGTTTTGCTACCTAATGCCATATTTATCTCTCTAATTATTAATCAATTTGAAATGAAGCGCTTACAACTGCAGTAACATCTTTCTCAATAGAAGTGACATCATTTACGCCATAATCAGTAACAACATTAGAATTTTTAGGAGTTATCTGCATAACACCCATTCTTGCGTTGCGTAAAGGTCCCAGACTTCTGCCTGTTGAAGAAGCAATTTTCTCTGCACGATCCATTGCATTCTTAGAAGCTTCCGCCTGAACTGCAATTTTTATATCGTCAAGTTTAGTGTAAAGATATTCGGGCATATCTGCATTCATATCCAACCCTTTCTCAACAAGAGAACTTAGCGAAACAGACAGCTCTTTTATTTTATTCACGTCCGATGATCTAACTTCAAATCTTTGACTGTACATATAATACAAAATATTTGAAGTCTGCGCCCCGTTTGAATTTACTTCATATACCGGATAACCGTTAATACCGAATACTTCTATTTGATCTTTGCTGAATCCTTTATCCTGTAGAAATTTTAATACTGTGGGCATTTGCTGCTGTACAATTTGGTACGCAGTTTTTCTATCGTTACTTCTTGCCTGAAGAGTTCCTCTCTGAATTCCAAGATCTGATACAATTGATCTTTTTGCTGATCCGGTTACTGTAATTGTTTGGTCCGCACTTTTGGAAGATTTCCATACAATAGAAAATATTAGAACGGATAATACTAGCGCACCGCCTAGAATAGCGGCGGTAATAAAAAATGTATTTTTATTTTCCACAGAGTCCTCGGAAAGTTATAACGCGAAGATAAAACATTTTGGTTTAGTTTATTTTGTCAACATCATCTTTTTTACTGACTGGTAATTGCCGGTTTTAAGCATGTAAAAA
>DAIEQP010000166.1 GCA_027347805.1 Ignavibacteria bacterium
AAATTTGCAATGGTATGTTGTAAACACCATACCGGTTAACGACGGCAGCGAACTAATCGATTTTGTTGTTACGAGTGATAAAAATATTTTGTGCATGACTCGCAAATCATTGCTATTATTAAACGATAACCGCTGGTATAAAATATTTTCAGCTGGAGACGGTCATATATTTGATAATATTGTGATTGATGGAAATCTGGTCTTATTTTCCGAAGGATCTGATTATAATCTGCCCGCTTTAAAGTATTCATTTATCATTTCGAGAGGGAAGTCGGTTACTTTAACTAAGCCACAAATCGTTCCGCTGCCCTTTTCGGAATATGTTTATGGAATTAAATTAGTTGAACGTAATAAATATATTTTACTTGGTCGTTCTGAATATGCTATACTGGAAATTGTCGATTCTGAAAAAAATAAGTTCAAGATCGAACATTATCCAATTCCCGGCAATCCTTGTTCCGATTTCCGATTTGTTAAAAATCAATTTTCAAACGAACCGTTAATTTATTCCAGGGATGCTATGTATATCCTGGATAAAGCTTCGGGATATACGCAATTGAAAAAGTTATTTGATTTTCCCGATCCTATTCTAACCGCGGATAAAGTAGATTATTACAAAGCTTACTACAGCGATCAATGTTATGGAAATATCAATTTCGGTATATTCAAAAAGCGGTCCAAATTTTATTATTATGAAAGAAATGCAAATGATTATAGTGTCAAATCATTTCCGTCATTAGAATTATCCAATGGCGAAACGATTCCTGCTGACAGCGATTACCCTTTCGTGGTGAAAGACCGACAAAATATTTTTTGTCTTGCTAAAGGACTGCTTCTTAAAAAAGTCAATGATACAAACGGTTTTTTAAGCAGCAAATGGCAAATTGTCGGCGAACTTTCCGAGAAAGCAACAATCCACTTGTTAAAGCAAGACGGCGAGCGATTCATAACTGGAATTAAAAATATCAATTTTATTGAAAGGAGAAAAAATCATACCTCGTTACGTCCACGAAATAACCCATCAATGTTTTACTTGTTTTATCCAAGTGATTTTTTAAACTCTTCATATGTTTACGGCTGCGGTGTCGGCAACTTTGAACACAAAAGCGATGATGGAGTTTATCTTATAGATATTGCTGACAACAACAAATTTTATCCGGTCCTTAACGGAGATTATCCGAGCGATGAAGCTTCAAAAAGGGGTCTTGAAGGAAGAAAAATTTCAAAGAAGACTGATAACAATTCGAAGGAATTGGATATTGGCGTAACTGTCGGCGATATCGATGAATCGGGTGCAGAAGATATAGTTGTTACAAACCTTGATGGACCCAATTCTCTATACATTAATAACGGCAGTGGATATTTTAGATACTCTTCGGGACAATTCGGGTTAGATTCATCAATGTATAGAAGCGAAGGAGCGGCGCTCGCGGATGTTAATAACGATGGCTGGCTTGATCTATTCATGACAAGTTACTTGTCAACTAACAGATTGTATCTAAATCACAATGGAGTAAGGTTTGATGAGATTACTTTTCAAAGCGAGCTTCTGTCGAAATGGGGCTCTATATCGGCAGCATTTGGAGATATTAATAATGATGGGCTTCCCGACCTTTATTTATGCTATTGGATGGACGATAACAGAATGTATCTCAATAAAGGCGATGGAACATTTGAAGACATCACCGAATCCAGCGGCACTTCTTGCGGTAAACTAAAACGTTCGAACTCGGCAGTCTTTGCCGATTTTAATAACGATGGTAAGCTTGATTTGTTTGTAGGCAATAGAGGAACTGGGAATAATTTCTTTTTAAATACTGGAAATGGGAAATTTTCTGATGTTACCGACAAAGTAAAACTCGGCGGTAAATTTTTAACCTACGGCGCAGCAGCCGGTGATTTTGACAACAATGGTTGGCTTGACCTATCTGTAACCGATTCATCCGGCGTTCACATTTTCCTGAATAACGGACTTCAAAAAGACAGTATAATTTCTTTTTCGGATGACAGCAGCGCTGTGTACAAAGCGAAATATAAAATGAGCGGACATAACACCGGCATAGCTGTTTATGATAAAGATGTCGACCATGATCTTGATTTAGTTATGGGACAAAACAACGGAAAGATTTTCGTTTTCCAAAATAATTATGACGGCCTGTTAAAAAACAATTACGTCGAAGCAAAACTTATTGGATCTGAGAGCAATAGGAGCGCAATAGGCGCAAAACTGCATTTATACAAAGACGGCAAATTAATTGGCTACCGCGAAGTAAACACTGGTAACGGGTATGCAAGCTGTAATTCTAAAACACAACATTTCGGTTTGGGAGATTTGACCGGCAAATTTGAATTAGTGATGGATTTTCCTGCTAGCAAAATAACAAAAAAGTATACAGTCACTCCCGGCAGCGTTATTGTTGTCCATGAACACGAAGGGTTAAGCGAGTTAAAATATATTGCACAGAAGAAAATCATTAAGTTTTTTTACGGCAGCGGTTTATGGTTTGAAATAAAAAAATTGCTCATCCTTTTTCCATTTTGGGTCCTAATGTTCTATGCTGTAAAATCAAAAAAGATTAAATTAATATTCCCCGGTTATATCTATCCAGATAGAACTCAGTTTATAAAAACAGTATTTGCTTCAATTGCTTTTTACTCTTTATCTGTTGTAATTATTCAGAATTATTTTTACTACTTTCCTAGCTTTAACAATTGGATTAACAACACAAGAGATGTTTTTGTTGAAGATTATCTGCCGTTTATAATAGCGGTAGTTCCTCTTCTGTTATTCCAAATGTTTCTGAAAGGGAAAAAGGGAGCTGATTCCGAAGATTCAACAACTATAAGCAGACTTATCACTAAAATCAGTGGGTTTCATCACGGTGAGAGTTCTGCCATGTGTCTGAATAGACTCTCATTATTTTTTAAAAATATTTCTTCAGTCGAGTTGAATGACACTGAGCTAAATGACAGAATATTGACGGCGATTCATGAGTATGAGACAGTTACTTTCAAAGAGATTTTGGAATTAGCTGAATTATGCGGAGAGTTGTCATACGACCAAAAGTTCAATGATTTCGCAGCAGAGTTAAAGCAAAAAAGTCGTACTCTAAATAAAAATTGCGTCATGCTAAATCGAACGCTCAGCGTAATTGGGCCAAAGCTTTCAACAAAAGATTTAGCATCTCACGATGTTTTTCGCGCTCTTTCTCTTGTGGAAAAAATTAGAAATGAGATTGATGATTTAAATGAAATTATTAAATACAAAATTACTTCTAATGTCGGTCAGGTAGTCAACCTGATAAGCAAAAAATTCTCCGATAACAATAACGTAAATATTTTTGTTTCTGAAGAACTTAAGAAAAACCCTTTAACGGTTCTACTGCCAACAAATGAACTTGAAAAAATATTATCAATAATTGTTCAGAATGCAATAGATGCTTACATAGAGATGAAAGTGTGTCCAAGTGTTATTAAAATAGATTATGAATTAGATATGCAGGGAGTAAAATTAATAATAAGAGATTACGGGATAGGGATAG
Source organism: Ignavibacteria bacterium (assembly GCA_027347805.1). GTDB lineage: Bacteria > Bacteroidota > Ignavibacteria > Ignavibacteriales > Melioribacteraceae > Stygiobacter. The sequence goes on from DAIEQP010000166.1 coordinate 3,543, forward strand.
CCGAGGAAGATCAATCCCAAATTTTTACAAAAGGGTTTACTACAAAGAAAGGCGGGAACGGTTTTGGATTAAATTATGCGCTAAAAACTCTTAAAAGTTTCGGAGGTGATATTACATTTGAATCGCAAACAAACGAAGAAACATCTTTTATTATCACTCTTCAAAAAATCTAACCGCTTTATTTCAATTGATTTCGCATAATTAATTTGAGGATTTCATTAATTTTTACATTTGTTCTATCATACTTACTCATCATAAGGTGTTTGGTCTTCATTAAACGCTTGCCAGACATTCTGCACTCTGAATTCATCATTCTGCATTCTTTAATCTCCGTTCTTGTTGGGAATTTTATAAATTTACATTGTGTTATGTAGAGAAATTGTCTGAAAGGAACAGCTTTGAATAAGACAGCAGTAGTACTTTTTAACCTTGGCGGACCGGATTCTTTGGAAGCCGTTGAACCATTTCTATATAACCTATTTTGCGATCCGGACATTTTTAAACTTCCGTTCGGTCAAAAACTTTTTGCTAAAACAATTTCGGGCCGCCGGGCGCCAAAAGTTGTTGAAGAATACAAACTTATTGGTGGTAAATCTCCAATAAATGAATGGACAGAAATTCAACGCTCAATGCTCGAACAATTTCTTAGAAGTGACAATCCAAATGTTGATGTATTCACAGCAATGCGTTACTGGAAACCGCTTACCAATGAAGTTGTAAGAAAAGTTGAACAAGCAAATTATGATAAAATAATTTTACTGCCGCTTTACCCGCA
>DAIEQP010000196.1 GCA_027347805.1 Ignavibacteria bacterium
TATCCCGAATTATTCATGTGCAATTCCAGGCAAGGAAGATTATATTCCGGTTGCAATTGAAGCCGGAGAAAAAAAATTTCATGATTAAGAAAGAGGTACAAATTGGTAGTTATTTTACAAAAGAATGCAGCTGAATCACAGGTTGAAAATGTTGTTAAACATTTAGAAAGTTTCGGATTCCAGATAAATATTTCCGTTGGTGCCGAAAGAACAATTATTGGCGCTATCGGCGTTAAACCCAATTTTGATACCCGCAACATAAGCGTTCTGGACGGAGTTGAAGAAGTTTATCGAGTTACAACGCCATATAAACTTGCCGGCAGAAGTTTTCAGGAACATAATACTGTAATTAAAATCAAAGATGTTGAGATTGGCGGCAGTCATGTAGCTATGATGTCTGGTCCCTGTTCGGTTGAAAGCGAAGAACAGATATTTAAGCTTGCAAAGGTTGTTGCTGATTCGGGTGCAAAAATTTTACGCGGCGGTGCTTTCAAGCCAAGAACTTCACCGTATGCTTTTCAAGGATTGGGAGAAGAAGGTTTAAAATTGATGCGCGCTGCTGCAGATCAATATAATCTTCTTGTTATAACCGAAGTAATGCAGATTGAACAAATTGAATTGATCTATAAATATTCCGATATTTTCCAGGTTGGTGCTCGCAATATGCAAAACTTTTCTTTATTAAAAGAGCTTGGAAAAATTGATAAAACAATTATGCTTAAAAGAGGAATTGCTGCAACAATTGAAGAATGGTTAATGTCTGCTGAATATATATTAGCCGGCGGAAACAAAGACGTAATCTTATGTGAACGAGGAATAAGAACTTTTGAAAATGCAACGCGAAATACATTTGATCTTTCTGCAATTCCTGTCATTCACAAGAAAAGCCATCTTCCAATAATTGCTGATCCTTCACATGCAACAGGATTAAGAGACCAGGTTCCCCCAATGGCAAGAGCCGCTGTTGCAGCGGGGGCAGACGGATTTATGATCGAGATTCATCACGATCCTGAAGCAGCATTATCTGATGGACCACAAGCTTTACTTCCATCAACTTATCTAAAATTAATGGAAGAATGCAGACTTATTGCTCAAGCAATCGGTAGGACATTGTAAAGTGGAAATCAAAAGTATTTCTATAATTGGACTCGGACTTATCGGCGGTTCACTTGCAAAGGCAATCAAGAAAGCGCATCCTGAAATTGAAATATCAGGCTACGATAAAGACCAGACACTTAACCTGGCATTTGAAGATGGTATAATAACAAAGAAACTTGGGACACCGGAAGAAGCAACAAGATCTGAAATTATATTCCTTTCCCTGCCAGTTGATGATGCATTAAAAGTTTTTCCACGCATCGCACCGCTGCTGAAAGAAAATCAAATACTTTCAGATACATGCAGCATTAAAGAACCATTTGCAAAAATTTGGAATGAAATTAATTCAAAGGGTATTTACATCGGCGGACACCCGATGACAGGAAAAGAAAAAAGCGGTTACCTGAATTCTGATTATATGCTTTTTGAAAATTCTATTTATATAATCACACAAAACAATAGAGAAAATAAATCTGTAAAAGTATTATTTGAACTTCTTGAAACTATCGGGAGCCGTATTACTTTTCTTTCTCCTGAACTCCATGATAAAATAGTTTCTGAAGTTAGCCATCTGCCGCAGCTGCTTTCAGTTGCACTAGTTAATTCAATAACGCATGAGGAAAACCAGAATAGTCTTTCTTATGCTGCCGGCGGATTCAGGGATATGACACGTATCGCTTCAAGTTTATTTGAAATGTGGCAGCCCATCTTAATTCAGAATAAGGAAAAGATATTAAACTCACTCAATTCTTTCAGCAACGAATTGGATTCAATAAAACAATTTTTACTCAATGATAATTTTTCTGATCTTGGAAAGAAATTTGAAGAAGCCAGAGTGAGAAGAGATGAAATTCCCAAGAATACAAAGGGATTAATGTCTCAACTCTACGATGTTTTTGTTTATGTTAAAGATCAGCCGGGTGAAATGAGTAAAATTTCCACTACACTTTTCGAAAACAATATTAATATAAAAGATATTGAGCTGTTGAAAATTCGCGAAGGCACCGGCGGAACATTCCGTCTTAGTTTTGATGGAGAAAAAGAAGCGAATCGCGCAAAGGAATTAATTGAAAGTATCGGCTTTTCAACAAAAGTTTAAAAGAAGGTTACCGGATTAATATTTTCCGGTAACCTTAGCACATAATTAATTTTCACTATCCCCATTTTCTTCTCCCCCCTCTTTATCATTGTTGCTATAATTATTTATGTTAAATCTTAGATTCAACATCACAACCGGCGATTCCCTTTCCGAATATCTGTAATTATAAAAATCAAATGATTCATTCATATCTTCATTTTTGGCGGCCGAGAATAAATCCCTTATCTGTAAAGTTGCAGTAAGCAATTTATTGAAGAATACCTGTTTTACCGCCAGATTAGTCGACATGTATCCTTCTCTTCTTCCCTGCGAGCTAACTGTCGGACTATTATAGATTGCATTTAATTGGATCATTGTTTCAGGACTAAGTTTGATTGTATTGTTAAATCTTAAATTCCAGTTGAAACTATTTCTGCTGAAATCCATTCCATTAATGTTGCCATCAATTTTGTAATTATAAAGATTACCCATCAAGTTGACATTCCATTTGTTTATCGGATCGAAATTGAAAAATATTTCTGCACCAAGGGCATAATCTTTACCGACATTTTGAGAAGTTTGAAGTGTAACGTTTTCGGCATAATAAGATCTTACCCGTTCAATTTTATTTTTTGTTTCTCGGTAGTAAGAGTCGATTGATATCAAACTGTTTCCAATTGTTTTTTGGAATCCGAGTTCATAAGAATCAATATACTGGGGAAGTATTGAAGGATTTCCAGTTCTTACATTAAAAGCATCAATCCAGATTATACATGGTTCAAATTCCCATCCGTGCGGGCGGTTGATTCTCTTTGTATAACTTGTCATTAATTGATTTCCATCTCCAAGGTTAAGGGAGAAATGCGCGGTAGGAAAATACTCCCATTCATTTACTGTATAATTAAGATTCTTGGCATCGATATTCACTTCCCTTCCGGTGTATTCACCTCTTACACCCAGCTTGTAACCAAAATTTCCAATTTCGTTAGAATACAAGGAATAAACTGCAAGCTGCCGGTTATTATATTTTATATCATTTGAGTAAAGCGCATTCCATTGATAGATTTTCAAATTCGTGTCATAAAATTCAATACTTGATTTTTCATTATATGTCTGAAACTCTCCCTGGTATCCCGCTTCAAATTTGGATTTTTCACCCAGCGGAAGTTTATAATCAATCTTTGATGTGAATTCACTAGTCGGTTCTGCTTCATAAGTTTTTTTGCTGTCAACTATTAATGAATTATTCGTTAGACTATTCAATGAATAATTACTTCCATCTTCACTTTCGTAATCAAGTTCCAAAGTCAATTCATGGCCATTCTTATCAAAAGGATGGGAATAATCTGCCATGAAGTGATAATCTGTTTCACCACCTTCTTCACTGCTTTTACTGTTATAATAATTTTTTATGTTATCAAATGATGTCCATTCATTATAATTTGAAGCCGCATTATCTTTTGAACTTCGGTCACCATATCTTGCACCAATTGAAAGTATTTTATCGTCACCAAAATCCCAGGCAACCGATCCCCTCAAACCTAAAAACTCACCCTGCCTGAATGAATTTCCATCAGAATTATAATATGAATACATCTTTCCATCGTTTGTCCAGTTTCGGCTGATATCTGTTGATGTCATATTCCTCTTGTTGTAATTCAATCCAAGATTAATTTGTGCATTTTGATTTTTATAATTTGAAAGAAGTTCTGCGCCATATTTATCTTTTAATCCAGCATTTAATCCTGCAATTCCGCTGATACCATTGGTAGAATTTTTCTTTAAAATAATATTGATAATACCGGCTGTACCTTCCGGATCATATTTTGCTGAAGGATTTGTAATGATCTCAATGTTCTCAATTGAAGAAGCAGGTGTTTGCTGAAGTGCAGTATTTCCATCCATCACAGTTGGATGTCCATCAAAAAGCACTGTAAAATTTCCGCTGCCTCTTAAGCTTACATTTCCATCTATATCAACAGTTACAGAAGGAATATTTTCAAGAACATCCACCGCTGTTCCAGAAAGCGATGTAATATTTTCACCAACATTGATCACCTTTTTATCAATCTGATATGAAATTGCAACTCTATCTGCCTGAACGATAACATCTTTCATCCCAATATCTTTTGGGGATAAAGAAATTTTTCCAAGGTTAAAAGTTGATCCGCCTGTTACTGTAAAATTTTTCGATTGATATATTTCAAAACCAATGTAACTTACTTTTATAAAGTAAGTACCGGCAGGGATTCCTTCTAAAAAAAACTGCCCCTGGACATTGGTTGAAACACCGGTCAACTGTTTACTATCAGTTTCTTTATGAATAATAATTGTAGCATATTCAATTGGTTTTGAAGATTTCTGATCAGTAACAATTCCAGAAATTATTCCTGTTTTCGGCTGAGCAAATGAATTGATAAGGTATATGAAGCAAAATGTTAATACAAAAACAATATTTCTGCGATATAAAGACATTAGTAACCTTTTTATATTATTTCGCAAAAGGGACACAATGATATGATAAAAAGTTTAATCAAAACCTGGGGTTTTAATGCGTTAACTAACTTTATTTCACAGCAAAAATTTAATCGATGATATTACGAGGGTTTAATAAAGGGGTCATTAAATCTGGGTGATTCAAAGATTTTAGGAGCTATAATATTTTTGATTAACACCTTGAAATTTTTTGTCTGCAGAACAAAGAAATCAGTGAGTAAATTAATTGATAAAAGTAATACATAAATCATTATTGCCGGAAAATAGAATAATCTTCTCATAAGCCGCTTTCATTATTTTTCTCAATATATAAACACATTCCTTCTGCTTTTGGTTTAAAGTACATAATGAAATTATGTATTGAAATTTCTCTTTTTGAATAAATCCTTT
>DAIEQP010000210.1 GCA_027347805.1 Ignavibacteria bacterium
AATTATACTCCAAAAATTGCCGTAAAAAGAGATATTAAATATGCAATCAGCAATACTTTTGGATTCGGCGGCCACAATGCAAGTTTACTTCTAAAAAAATATGAAGGGTAATTTTGCTTGAAAAATTCTTTTATAGGTTAAAGTCTTTTTTTCAAAACAAAAAACTTCTGTTTTCTTTAGATAAAAATTTTCTAGCCAATCTTAAAGAGCTTGAAAAATTACTCGGTTATAAGATTTTTAATTATGATATTTACTTAAAAGCGTTTACACACCGTTCATATCTTGAACAATATCCTAAATTAAAAAAGTCTAATGAGCGTCTCGAATTTTTCGGCGATTCAGTTTTAAATATGATCGTTGCAAAATTCTTGTTCGATAATTTCCCTTCTGAAACCGAAGGATTTTTAACAAAGTCCAGAGCCTCAATGGTAAATCGTTTCCGTTTGTATGATGCTGCAAACGAAATTGGCTTGAATAAGTTTGTTTTGTTTAATGAAAAATATTTGCGTGGATCGAAAGATGGCTTTCAGACAATAATGGCAGATGCATTGGAAGCCTTAATTGGTGCAATATATATTGATCGGGGTTTGGAATCATCCGAAAAATTTGTTTACCAGTATATTATCAAACCATTTAAGGAAGATGAATCATTTATTGCCGATACGAATTTTAAAGGTCAGCTTCTTGAATTTACACACGCGGAAAAATTATCACCTCCGACTTATGTTGTAGTTAAAGAGGAAGGACCAACAAATAACAAAACTTTTATAATTGATGCTTATTTAGGTGAAGAATTTGTTGGAAGGGGAACAGGGAAAAATAAAAAGATGGCTGAACAGCAAGCATCAAAAAATGCACTCCAAAAACTCCAATCAAAGTAAACTAATTAATCCCTAGTTATGTTATAGTATTATCGAATTTTTGTATTCCAAAAGATTACATAATTCTGAAAATTACTTTGAAAGGGAAAAAATGGTCAATCAAATATTTCTCAACCTTCCGGTAAAAGATCTTACAAAAACAATTCATTTCTTTAAGAATATAGGTTTTTCATTCGATCAGACTTATACAGATGAAAATGCAACCTGCATGATTATCGGAGAAAACATATACGCCATGCTGCTTGCTGAAAAATACTTCAAAACATTTACATCTAAAGAAATTTGTGATACAAAGGTGAATACTGAATTAATTTGCGCTTTATCAGTTGAATCCAAAGATAAAGTTGATGAAATTATTAATAATGTATTGTTATCAGGTGGCTCTGAACCAAGACAAGCCCAAGATCATGGTTTTATGTATGGGAGAAGTTTCCAGGATATAGATGGTCATCTATGGGAAGTATTTTACATGGAAAGAAACTTGAAAAATTAAAATCAAGTTTTATTTGTAAATCGCTTAATCCTCTGCTGTTATTGTTCATCACAACTCTATTATGTGAGGGGCTAATTACTTTTATGTAATCCTGTTATTTCATAGTTTACTTTAGTAAGAATTTATCGATTATACTAATAGGAATAATCTTATTAATATGGAAGATTATAAACTACATAGCTAAAAGAATATGGAGGCGCTTAATATCGAACTGGATAAATTAAAATTGGAAAACGCTTCATTAAAAACTCAGCATGAAAAAGAAATTTTCACAATGAAATTAATTGAAGAAGCTTTGCGTGACAGCGATAACCTTTTTAGGGACTTTATGGATAATCTTGATGCTATGATTATAATAAAAGACCAGGATTTGAAACCTGTATACTTCAATAAGAAAATGAAAGAATACTTTCCTACAGAAGGTTGGTTGGGTAAAACTCCAGAAGAAACTTTCCCACCTGAAATTGCTGCCAATATGAGAAAGATGGATGAAGAAGTATTCGAAAAAAAATATGTTGAATATGAAGAAACGTGGCAGGACAAACGAGGGAAAAAAAGAATATTATTTACTCGTAAGTTCATTATTAATCGTGACGGAAAGCCTGCAAATTTAGGTGCAATAATTTCTGATGTGACCGACCAGAGGAATGTTGAAAAAGCACTTAAAGAAAGTGAAGAGAAATACAGGACTCTGGTTCAATTCGCTAGTGATCCAATATTCAGTTTTAATCCTGATGAAACTTATAGATTTGTTAATGAAGCATTTGCCAGACCATTTGGTAAAACACCATCGGAAATAATTGGAAAAACTCCACATGATATTTTTTCATATGAAGAAGCTGAAAAAAGATTAAGGCTGGTTAGACATGTATTTAAAACTTGTGAGAGAGGTGAGATAGAAGTTAAAGTTGTAACAGTGAACGGTGAAGAAAAATATTACATTACTATTGTTGATCCAATAAAAAATTCTGAAGGAAAAATCATTTGGGTCAATTGTATTTCAAAAGAAATTACGGAACGTAAAAAAGCCGAAGAAGAAGTAAAAAGGAAGAATGATCAATTACAGAAAATTAACCGGGAACGAGATAAATTTTTGTCAATTATTGCACATGATTTAAAGAGTCCTCTGCATGGAATTCTTGGACTTACAAAATTAATGGCTACAGAGATTGAAGATTTCACGCCGGAAGATATAAGTTCATTAAGTAAAAAAATCTATTCTTCAACAAATAATCTTTATAAACTTCTTGAAAATCTTCTGGATTGGGTAAGAATTCAGCAAGGTACATTTTCTTATGAACCTGCTATCTGTCAATTGTCTGGAATTATAAATAACAACATTCAGTCAATAAAAGATTATGCAGAACAAAAAGGAATCAAAATTATAAATGAAGTGCCGTTCGAACAAAAGATTTTTGGTGACACTAAAATGATTGATATTGTGTTCAGAAACCTTCTTTCGAATGCAGTTAAGTTTTCTAATGAAGGAGGAATAATTAGAATAGGTATCAATAAAAAGAGCAATGAAACGCTTGAAGTTTTTGTTAGTGACACTGGCATCGGAATTAGTCTAGAAGAGCAGGAAAAGCTGTTTAAAATTGAGGAGAAAGTTGGAAAAATTGGAACAGCGGGTGAAGACAGCACCGGTTTAGGATTAATTCTAGTTAAAGAATTTGTGGAAAAAAATGGCGGTAAAATTAATTTTGAGAGTAAACTTGGAGAAGGTAGTACATTTTATTTCACAATTTCTTCTATATGAGATAATAATAAAAAGATTTTTAAGAACCCGCATTAGTTGCGGGTTTTTTTTGTTTATGAATTTTTGAAATAATTCAGCAGTTCCGTTGAAATAATTATATTTCGTCGTTGAAAAAATTAATAATCCCACAACAATTTGGATTAATCATGAGTTTTGAATCATTTGATGTGTTTGTTGACCGCCATATCGGCCCCAACTCTGAAGAAATTAATAAAATGTGCAACGTTATCGGCGTTGATACATTGGATGAATTGATTGATAAAACAATTCCTGCTTCAATTAGACTTAAGGAAAAAATTAATCTGAATAAGCCCATGACAGAAATTGAATTCATGGATAAACTTCAGGAAATCGCTTCACAAAATAAAATATTCAAAAATTATATTGGATTGGGATATTACCCGACTATTACTCCTGGTGTAATTAAAAGAAATATTTTCGAAAATCCGGGATGGTACACTCAGTATACACCTTATCAGGCAGAAATATCTCAGGGAAGATTGGAAGCTTTACTGAATTTTCAAACAATGATTGTTGATTTAACAGGAATGCCGATCGCTAATGCATCATTGCTTGATGAAGGAACAGCTGCTGCAGAGGCAATGGCAATGCTATTTTCAGTAAGGAAACCGGCAAGGAAAAATGCAAATGTATTTTGGGTATCTGAAGAATGTTTACCGCAAACAATTGATGTTTTAAAATCCCGATGCGCTCCATTGGGAATTGAACTTAGAATTGGTAATCATGAAAATATAGAACTTAGCGATGATATCTTTGCAATTCTTGTTCAATATCCTTCAGCTAAAGGAAACATACATGATTATAAAAATCTATTCAAAGAAGTAGAAGAAAAAGGAATTAGCAGAGCAGTAGCTGCGGATATTTTATCATTAGCACTTTTAACTCCGCCAGGAGAATTTGGCGCTGATGTAGTTGTTGGATCAACGCAAAGGTTTGGTGTTCCTATGGGGTATGGAGGACCTCATGCTGCGTTTTTTGCAACTAGAGACGAATATAAAAGGCAAATGCCGGGCAGAATAATTGGTGTTTCGATTGACGCACAGGGTAATCGAGCTTTAAGAATGGCTCTTCAAACAAGAGAACAGCATATTAAACGAGAACATGCAACAAGTAATATTTGCACTGCCCAGGTATTGCTGGCAATTATGGCCGGTATGTATGCAGTTTACCATGGACCAAAAGGAATAAAAGCAATTGCGGAAAGAGTAAATGGATTGACAAAAGTTTTAGCAAAAGGATTAGGTGAACTTGGATTAAATCAGAAAAACAAAAACTACTTTGACACATTAAATGTTTTATTTAATGAAGAAAATATTGATCAAAAACTGAAAAATATTTCTCAGATGAATGGAATCAACTTCGCATATTTTGGGAATCAGGAAGTTGGTATTTCTATATCTGAGGCAACAACGTTGAATGATATAAAAGATATTTTAACAGTCTTTGCAGAAACAATTAACAAACCATTTGATGCAGAAAAATTTATTTCTACTGTCGCTAATACTGGTTCATCGATTCAACAAGAATTAAGCAGGAAAAGTGAGTATTTAACTCACCCGGTTTTCAATTCTTACTATTCAGAAACTGATATGCTTAGATATATAAAAGCATTGGAAAAGAAGGATTTGTCATTAACAGCATCAATGATTCCTCTTGGTTCCTGCACAATGAAACTGAATGCTTCAACAGAAATGTTTGGAATCGGCTGGAATCAATTTGCTGATTTGCATCCGTTTGCTCCTATAGAACAGGCAGAAGGATATCAAAAATTAATAAATGAACTTGAAACAGATCTCAAAAATATTACCGGCTTTGATGCAATTTCTCTTCAGCCGAATTCTGGTGCTCAAGGTGAATATACAGGATTAATGGTTATTCGTGCTTATCATCATAGCAAAGGTGATTTCCATAGAAATATTGTTCTGATTCCTTCATCTGCTCATGGAACAAATCCAGCCAGCGCTGTAATGGCGGGTGGAAAAGTAGTTGTCGTTAAATGTGACGAAAGAGGAAATATTGATGTCGCAGATTTAAAATTAAAAGCTGAACAATACAAAGATTCTCTTTCTGCATTGATGGTTACTTATCCATCCACTCATGGTGTTTTTGAAGAAAGCATTATTGAGATTTGTGAAATTATTCATCAAAACGGTGGTCAAGTGTACATGGATGGTGCAAACCTTAATGCACAGTTGGGATTAACAAGTCCAGGATTTATTGGCGCGGACGTTTGTCATTTAAATCTTCATAAAACATTTGCAATTCCGCATGGCGGTGGCGGACCAGGAATGGGTCCGATTGCAGTTGCTAAACATCTTTCGCCATTCCTGCCGGGACATTCATTGGTAAAAGTCGGCGGTGA
>DAIEQP010000223.1 GCA_027347805.1 Ignavibacteria bacterium
CTCTCCTTTGTAATCAGGATCGTAAATGATAAATGGAACCGGATTTAAGGTATGAGATGTTTTGGGAGTTCTTTCTCCATTCTTTTCGGTGAACATTTCGTCGGCATTTCCATGATCTGCTGTTACGACTGCAATTCCACCAAGTTCTTTTACCACATCGAGAAGTCTGCCAACACAAATATCTGTAGTTTCAACAGCTGTAATTGTTGCATCATAGTTTCCGGAATGTCCCACCATATCTCCATTCGCAAAATTTACACGTCCAAATCTAAACTCACCTGATTTTAATAATTCGATCGTTTTCTCAGCAATTTCATAAGCTTTCATTTTTGGCTTTTTATCAAACTCAATCTTGTCTGAAGGAATTTCGACATATTTTTCAAGAGCTTCATTTAAATAGCCGGAACGGTTTCCATTCCAGAAATATGTTACATGTCCATACTTTTGGGTTTCGGAAATTGCAAATGATTTTATTCCTTCAGCACACAAATATTCTCCCATTGTTCTTTCAATTGTCGGAGGGAATACAAGATAGTTTTTGGGAATCATCAAGTCTCCATCATACTGCATCATGCCGGCATAGAAAATTTTCGGAAATCTTTTACGATCGAAGATTTTAAAATCTTCTTCTTCGAATGCTCTTGAGATTTCAATAGCTCTATCGCCTCTGAAATTGTAAAAAACAACGCTGTCACCATCATTTATTGTCCCGACGGGTTTTCCATTATCATCAACAATTACAAAACTTTCAAGATATTGATCGATCACATTTTCATCTTCTTTGTAAAAAGTTTCTATTGCTTCTTCAGCAGATTTAAAAGTTCTACCTTCTCCAAGAACATGAGCTTTCCAACCTTTCTCAACAATACTCCAATCTGCATTATATCTATCCATTGTTACTTTCATTCTACCGCCGCCGGAAGCTATACGATAATCGAATCCCTCTTTGGAATTTATGCCTGCCAGCAGTTCTTCAGTTGGACGAATATAATTCATCACAGTCTTTCCGGGTACATCTCTTCCATCGGCAAGAATATGAAGTCTTACTTTTTTTACGTTTTGTGCAACGCACTGTTTAATCATTGCATAAAGATGGTCCGTGTGTGAATGAACATTTCCATCAGAAAAAAGGCCGATAAAATGGACCGTTCCATTATTTTCGGAAGCTGCCACAACATTTGACCAGACTTTTGTTTTAAAAATTTCTCCAGATTTGATTGCATTGTTAACAAGTTTAGCGCCCTGTGCAAAAATTCTTCCGCCTCCAATTGCATTATGACCAACCTCACTGTTACCCATATCGTCATCTGAAGGGAGACCCACAGCAGGACCATGAGCTTTTAATTTTCCAAACATATCTGTGGCCATCAACTTATCAAGCACCGGAGTATTCGCATTAATTACAGCGTTTCCCGGATAATTCTTACCTAACCCAACTCCATCCATAATGATTAATAAAAGGGGGCCTTTCCTTCCAGAAAAATTTTCTAGTTTTTTTAAATTCATTTTTTCCATCCATTTCTATAATTAAATATTTTTTACCTGATTTGATTTTACTTATAAATGAGATAAAATCCCGTGTATACATGGAATTTTTAATGGCGTAAATCAACGTGAATTTGCCGAAATTAAATTTACTTTTATTCAAATTCTCACTCCGCAAATATAGAAATTTTACAGGTTCATTTTTAGGTAGTTTCTTTTCAATTTTTGATAAGCTATCTTTGCTGCAAAATTGGGAACGATGATGAAAAGTTTGGTCTATAACTTCTTTAACGATGATGAATTTCTAAGAATTTCTAATAAAATTAAGGAAGCTGAAAAAAGCACTAGCGGCGAAATTAGAATCTGCGTCAAAGAGAAAATTTCTTTTCGCGACCGAAACAAATCATTAAGAGAATTGGCTGAAATTGAATTTAATAAACTTGGCATGCATGCCACGCGTGATAAAACCGGAATTTTACTTTATCTGCTCCTAAACAAAAAACAATTTTACATTCTGGGTGATTCCGGCATACATGAAAAAGTCGGCGATGAAACCTGGCAAAAAGTCCGGGATGAGATGCAGCAAAAATTCAAAGATGGAAAATTCGCCGAAGGAATTATCTGGGGCATAGAAAGAGTTGGCAAAATTCTCGCCGAGTATTTCCCGATTAAAGATGGTGATACAAACGAGCTTTCTAACAAAGTGGTATTAGAAAATTGATTTTTACTTTCGGATTAGTTTTGTGGAATTTTTTTAGAAACAGATTTGTTTAACCAAAATGAAACGAAAAGATTTTTTAAAGAAAGCTTCGATAGGTGCAGCTGCCACATTTTTCACTCCATTGTTTTTCAATAGTGAGCTAAAAGCTGATCCGGCTATTAAACTAAACTTTAAACCGGAACCAGCGGCATGGCGGAATGATCAGCTTACACTTTCCTGGATTGGACATTCTACAGTGTTGATCAATTTTTTCGGTAAATGGATTGTTACAGATCCTGTTTTGTTCGAAAGAGTGGGTGTTTATTTTTTCGGAGGCAGCATTGGTCCTGCACGTTTAACTCCACCAGCACTTAATGTTTTTGAGTTTCCCAAACCTGATATTATCCTTTTATCACACGCACACATGGATCATATGGATTACCCTACACTTAGATACTTTGCAAATGAATATCCGGATCAGATAGATGTTATAGTTGCTTACCTTACCAAAGATGTGATTGATGATTTGCCCTGGCGTTCTATTAATGTAATGGATTGGAATGACGAACTTAATTTGCAGGGAATCAGATTTCGCGCAAATGAAGTTAAGCATTTCGGCTGGCGTTATCCCTGGGAAAAAGACCGCTCGCGCGGTTATATGAAAGACGGAAGAAGTTTTAATTCGTATGTAATTGATTACAACGGCAAAAAAGTTTTGTTCGGCGGAGATACGGCAAAGTGCGATAGATTTCAGAAATTAAAAAATGAAAACATCGATGTTGCCATTATGCCAATTGGAGCTTATAATCCCTGGAAATGGAATCATGCAAATCCCGAAGAATCTATGCAAATGGCTTCTGAGATTGGAGTAAAATATTTCATTCCAATCCACACAAAAACATTTAAGCAGAGCAATGAACCATTCAGCGAAGCTATTGATTGGATGAAAAAGTCTGCCGCAAATTATAATCTGCAAATTGGTCTTGAAGAAATCGGCCAAACTTTTACATTTGGATAATTCTCCATCTAATTTATCTTAGTAAAAATCCATCTCTCAAAGGATCATGGGGATCAACATAAAATGTGTTTTTGCCTGTAATGAAAGCAGTTCCTTCAACCTCCGGAATAACAGCATCATACTTTCCATATTTAGTGAGTTCAACTACTTTTCCGGAAAATGTTGAACCAATTATACTTTCAATTATCATCGGCTGATCTACTTCTATTTCACCATTTGAATAATGAAGAGCCATTCGCGCACTTACTCCCGTGCCGGTTGGGCTGCGATCGACCTCTCCATCAGCAAAAACGCAAACGTTTCTGCTATCCGCTTCATTTGAAAGTGCATTGCCGTAAATAATTGTTCCGTATAAAAAACCAAGCTCATCATCGAAAGGATGTTTAATTTCAAAATTTTCCATCACGGCATTTTTAATCAACATTCCTTTTTTAATCAACTCTTGATACTCTTTTTCGTGCATTGTTAATCCAAGCTGATCCGCTTTTACAAACGCATAAAACGCTCCGCCGAAAGCAACATCAAACTTTATTTTGCCAAGGGAAGGAATATCAATTATTTCATCTTTTATCAAAACAAATGAAGGCACATTCCTGAATCCAACAGCTTCAACCTTACTATCTTTTATTTTTGCAAAAGCAGTAATTGTCCCAGCAGGTGAATCTATTTTTAACTGCGTTACAGGTTCAACCGCATCAAACATTCCTGTTTCAATTACAACTTTTGTGATTGCAATAGTTCCATGCCCGCACATTGTACTGTAGCCTTCATTATGCATAAAGATAATTCCAAAATCACTATCAGTAGAAATTGGGGGAGTAATAACAGCACCGTACATATCTGCATGACCGCGCGGCTCCCACATTAGTGCTTTGCGATAATTATCAAACTGCTCTTTCATGTAACTGCGCTTTTCGAGAATTGTTTTTCCTTTTAATTCAGGCAACCCGCTCAGAATAATTCTTAATGGCTCGCCGGCAGTATGGGCGTCAATTGTTTCAATCTCAATCCATTCTTCTGGGTGAGACCAATTTGCTATCTTCTTGAAATGAGAAGTAAATGACATAGAAATATATCCCACATTTATTAATGTCGATAATTACAAATTAACAGAATCACAAAAATTTTCCGAAAAAAATTTTTTATTTATCCAGAAAAATCATTCATAAAAAATTGGAGTGCCCAGCTCTTTAAATGAAAACTTTGCAAGTATGTGATGTCCGTCGAAATCAATTACCCGCAGAAAATCTTCCTGCTTCTGATCATCAAGTACAATATCGAAATGATGACCATATTTTTCGTGAGCAAGACTTTCCGGAATTTCACAGGCAATGAATTTTCTGATTCCCTTTGAAGACAATTTTTTGATTAATAAAGGATCTGTTAATGAGGATGCTGTAGTTATAATTACTATTGGGCCTGATCCAGTAAAAAACACACCGGCTTTCATTTTGCACCTCCTTTTGCTAAACAATTTTATTAATTGCCCCAGAAAAAGAGATTACAATACAAATTTATCTCAAGCGATTAGCAGAGTCAATCATAAATAAAGATTGAATTTGAATACTTGCCATAGAAAGGATCTCTCCCGGAAATAAAATCCGGGAGAGAATTATTAGATTTTATCAGAAGCAACAGATTCAACATCTTCAATTGCTTTAGGAATTGGCTTTCCAAGCACACGGCTTCCATTTGAAGTTACAACAACATCATCTTCAATTCTTACACCGCCGAAACTTCTGTATTCTTCAACTTTTGTATAATTGATAAACTCGCTGAATTTGTTTTCCGATTTCCATTGATCGATTAATGCGGGAATAAAATAGATGCCCGGCTCAACAGTTAGAACAACTCCTGGAATCAGCGGCTTTGCATAACGCAAATACTTCAATCCGAACTGCATGCTTCTTTTATTCTTTTCATCGTAGCCAAGATTATTTTCTCCGTAATTCTCCATATCATGAACATCCAAACCAAGAAGATGGCCGACTCCATGAGGGAAAAACAACGCATGAGCACCTGCAGCAACAGCTTTCTTTGTATCTCCTTTCATAATTCCCAGAGATTTTAATCCTTCAGTAATAGTTTCTGCGGCTTTAAGATGAACAGATTTATAATTCACTTTTGGTTTGATTTCCGATATTGCAACAAGATTGGCAATTAAAACAATTTCATAAATGTCTTTCTGCTTTTGTGTGAATTTTCCATTAACTGGAAAAGTCCTCGTTATATCGCTAGCATAGTGAAGCATCGATTCGGCACCTGAATCATTTACAACTATATCGCCGTCTTTAAGTTTATTGTTGTAATTATGATTATGAAGTGTTTCACCATGACGAGAAAAAATTACTGGAAATGACAATCCGCTACCCAGCGATGCAGCCAATCCGGAAATAAATCCCATTACATCACGTTCATACATACCCGGTTTAGCAAAACGCATTGCTGAAGTATGCATTTCGTAAGCTACTTCGATTGCTTTTTCTATTTCATTTATTTCTTCTTTCGATTTAACCTGACGCTGTTCAGCAATAGCTTTTATTAGCATCATAGAAGCATAATCATTAACTCTTCTTGGAATAACTCCAATAAACGAACTGAGATTTAAAATATTATCATAGCGATATTGCGGAACGAAATGAATTTTTCTTCCCTGTTTAACCGCGGTAGTGCACACTGATTCAAAGTCTGATAAAGTTCCAGTTAATTTTATGCCGCACTTTTGTGCCTGCTGTTTAATTGTCGGCTGAGGCCCCATCCAGACAATGTCGTGCATCGAAAAATCGTTTCCAAATACTGTTTCTTTATTTTCATCAACATCAATCACAGCGGCAAGATCAGCACGATCCAGCCCGAAGTAATATAGAAAGGTACTGTCCTGTCTAAATGTGTAAGTATTGTCGGGATAATTCATCGGGGCTTCATTATTTCCCAAAAAGAGAATTAAACCGTTTTTAATTTTCTTTTTTAATTCTGCCCTTCTTTGAATATAAATTTTAGAATTAAACATTATCCGCCTCTTTCTTTAATTTCTGTTTTTTCAGGTTTAGCCCGCAACCACAGATTGTTAAAAATTCATGTGTTCTGTCCTGTGAATTATTTCATTCTGTAAATCCTCGCCGAGATCAACAAAATAATCGCTGTAACCGGCAACGCGAACAATAAGATCACGGTATTTCTCGGGATGCTTTTGCGCTTCTTTAAGCGTTTCAGCATTTACAACATTAAATTGAATATGATGCCCGTCCAATCTAAAATAAGTTCTGATTAAGTGAACAACTTTTTCAATGCCTTCATCTGTTGCTAAAAAATTAGGAGTGAATTTTTGATTTAGCAAAGTTCCGCCGGTTCGAAGATGATCAATTTTACTTGCTGATTTAATTACGGATGTAGGTCCATGAACATCGGCTCCCTGAACCGGAGATATCCCTTCGCTTACCGGTTCCTTTGCAAATCTTCCATCGGGAGTAGCACCAAGAACATTTCCAAAATAAACGTGGCATGTTGTCGGCAGTAAATCAATCCGGAAATGACCGCCTTTAGTATTTGGTCTCCCATCAATTGCATTAAAATATGTTTCAAAAACTTTCCTTGTCAGATCATCTGCATAATCGTCATCATTCCCGTATTTTGGAGTTTCAAACAGAAGTTTGTCTCTTGTTTCTTTTTTATTTTCAAAATTATTTTTTAGCAGTTCAAGCATCTCATTCATCGAAACAATTTTCTTATCAAACACATTGTATTTTATTGATGCTAGTGAATCC
The DNA here is from genome assembly GCA_027347805.1 of Ignavibacteria bacterium. GTDB lineage: Bacteria > Bacteroidota > Ignavibacteria > Ignavibacteriales > Melioribacteraceae > Stygiobacter. The sequence continues at coordinate 6,968 of DAIEQP010000223.1, forward strand.
GTAATTGTTCCGAGACCAACGCCCTGAATATAAGATGAATTATAACGCGCACCGCCGGCATTGTAATCTTTTCCCTTTTTAATACAATCATCAACGAGAATTGACAAGAATGGTGCTGGCATGTATTCGGCATAAATTCTTTCAATAATAATATTGCCTTTAATTTTTATATCGATGAAATGATTCATCTGTTTTTCAAAGGCTGAATAAAATTCATCAAACGATTCAAAGGTTTCCGGATTACCGGTTTGCAAACCAATTTGTTTTTTAGTTCTTGGATCGAAGCCATTATTTAATGTAACTTCGAGCACTTTTGGAATATTGAAGTACCCGGTTAGAATATAACTTTCTTTTCCAAATGCACCGGCTTCAACGCATCCGCTTGCACCGCCGAGACGTGCATCAATTATTGATTTCCCCTGTCTAGTTAATTCCTGTATTATCGCATCGGTGTTAAATATTGACGGCTGACCAAAACCAGTGCGAATAATTTTTAATGAGCGCTTCAAAAGTCTGTCTGGATTTTTTTTGCTTACCTGCACCATTGAACTCGGCTGAAGCAGTCTCATTTCTTCTATTACATCAAGAAGAACATAAGTAAGTTCATTTGCTGCATCTTCACCTTTTTCAGTTACTCCGCCGACATTAATCAAACAAAAATCTGTATAGGTATTACTTTCCTGCGCTGTTACTCCTACTTTAGGAGGTGCCGGCTGGTTATTAAATTTTATCCAGAATGAATGCAAAAGTTCTTTTGCAAAATCCTCCGATAACAAACCGCTTTCAATATCGCGCTTATAGAATGGATACAGATGTTGATCTAATCTGCCGGGATTAAATGAATCCCAAGTATTTAGTTCAGTTGTAACTCCAATATGAACGAACCAATAATATTGCAGTGCTTCCCACATTGTGCGCGGTGCATTTGCAGGAACACGCTGACAAATTCCTGCCATGGTTTCTAGTTCAATCTTTCTTTCTGAATCTTTTTCCTTCTCGGCAAGTTCAAAAAGTTTTTTACTGTAACGATCTGCATAAGAAATTATTGCGTCGGCAGCGATACTCATTGAGCGCAATTCTTCCCTTTTTGAAAAAGCTTCTTTATCATTATAGAAATCTAAATTGGAAATAGCTTCTTCAATATCTTTCTTAAAATCATTCATTCCCTTTTTGAAAATCTTATCATCTCCAACAGTATGCCCGGGAGCGCGCTGTTCCATGAACTCAGTAAATATTCCGGCTTTATATGCGTCACGCCAATCTTCATCAACTTCCGAAAGAATTTTTTCGCGGATACTTTTTCCTTTCCAGAAAGGAGCCACTTCATTTAAAATAATCTTGCGTGATTCATCAGAAGATTTGAACCAAACTTTTTCTCTATTGTGCAGAATTTCAAGATCGTCTTTAGAGTGAATACAGAGTTCCGGATAAGTCGGAGTGGCTTTCGGCTCCGGGCCCTTTTCTCCCACAAATAATTCGCCTTCATTCACGCAAAGTTCTTTGTGCTCAAGAATATATTTGAATGAAAGTGCGCGTGTAACAGGAATAGAATTTTTTCCTGGCTCTCCCGATTTATAAAATTCAGTTAGTAATTGAGCCCGCTCGTGCGACATTGTTGGAACTGCATCCAGGGATTGCCTTCTTAATTTATTTATCCTTCCTGTCATTTCATCCTCCGATTTTAATCGGAACTCCAAGTTGATTGAATCTGTTTTTTAATTCTTCCATTTGATCTGTTGACGGCACATCCAATTCAGCAACTTTATTTAATTTCTTCATCCGCTCATACTTTGATTTTGCTGTTTTGTGAAACGGCAGTAAATCAATTTCTTTTACATTTTTCAGTTTGCTAATAAAACTGATCATTGCAGAGATATTTTCTTCTGTATCAGTAATTGTTGGAATTATTGGAATCCTTAAAATATTTTTTTTACCTAGGGAAGACAGCTTTTTCAGATTTTCATGAATCAATTCGTTATTAATTCCGCAAAACTCATAATGAAGCTTTGAATCCATTAACTTGAGATCGAAAAGAAAAATATCCGTCAAATCATAAATTTTTTTGAAATCTTCAAAAGCAGCATAACCGGTTGTATCGATGGCTGTATTTATATCCTTTGTTTTGCATTCGCTAAGTATAGAATAAAGAAAATTTAACTGAAGCATTGGCTCACCGCCGGATATAGTCACTCCACCATGGGATTCTTCGTAAAACATCCGGTCCTTTTCAATCTCATCCATCACTTCATTGACATATATTTTTGCACCAACAGTATTTCTAAGATAGGAATCGTGATGAAGATTCCACCGGAAATTACAATTTTCAATTTCTTCCGGTTCGTTGCGTTGGCTTTCTGGGTTATGGCACCACCAGCAGGTTAATGGACATCCCTTAAAGAAAACAGTAGTTCGAATTCCCGGTCCATCGTTAATAGAAAATTTTTTTATATCAAAAATGTAACCGCTTACAGGCATCATTGTTTATTAATTTTTCCGATTCAAAATAAGAAGATAGTTTACAAAGAGAAACATGGTAATTAACTTTTACAACTATCAATTCAAAATTAAATCTTAAATTAGGCCTCAAAATTTTTCCGGATTCCCGATGTCAGATTTCTTAAATGATAATGCAGAAAAAGAATATCAAAAGTTTCATGACGAGGTAGAAGAATTAAAAGATGTATGGGAAAGTTATCATCAGCTCTTAGTTTCTTATAAAGAACGCGAAGAAGAAATTCGCAAAAAGAACGAAGAGCTACGGGAAATAAACGAATCGAAGGATAAATTCTTTTCGATAATTGCACACGATCTTCGCAGCCCGTTTCAGGGTTTACTAGGTGTTTCAAAAATTCTTACAGAAGAATTCGAATCTTTATCACAGGATGAATTAAGGTATTTCATTAATACGTTAAACGACGCTCTTCAAAACCAGTACAAATTTCTAGACGATTTACTAAGCTGGTCACGAATTCAATCAAACAGAATGGAATTTAATCCCAAGAAGCTAAATCTTAGTCTTCAGATTGAAGACATACTTATGCTTCTTTATCACAACATCAAAAACAAAAAAATAACCCTCCACAATAAAATTGATGCAAATCTATCAATCTATGCTGATGAAAATATGCTTGCACTATTATTACGCAATCTGATTTCAAATGCAATTAAATTTACACCAAGCGGAGGTTTGGTTGAAATTTATGCTCTCGACCGACAGGCAGATGTATTAATTGATGTAAAAGATAAAGGGGTCGGGATCAGTGATGAAAACGTTCAAAAACTTTTTCGAATTGATAAACAATTCACAACAGCCGGCACCAACCAGGAAAAAGGAAACGGGCTTGGACTTGTCCTTTGTAAAGAAATAATTGAAAAGCATGGAGGTAAAATTTGGGCTGAAAGTTCCCCCGGCAAAGGAAGCAGTTTTAAATTTATCCTGCCTAAAAAAGACTAATCTTTTTTATTGTTCCTCTTATTAATAAGTTAACTCATCAAATATTTTAAAATTTTGAAAGAGATAAAAATGGCAAATGCAATATTTAATGTTCCGTTTCCTCAAAACGAACCGGTAAAAAATTATGTGCCGGGTTCTCCGGAAAAAACCGCACTTAAAGCAAAACTTGCAGAAATGCAAAACCAGGTAATCGATATTCCAATTATAATCGGCGGCAAAGAAATTCGAACAGGTGATACAGATGTTTGTGTTCAGCCTCATAATCATAAACATGTTTTAGCTAAATACCACAAAGTTTCCGAAAAAGAAGTTAAGATGGCAATTGATTCATCAATGGAAGCTCATAAATTATGGTCGAGAATGGAGTGGGCTGACCGTGCTGCAATCTTTTTGAAAGCTGCGGATCTAATTGGCCTTGGTGAATGGCGATATATTTTAAATGCTGCTACAATGCTTGGTCAAAGCAAGAATCCTTTTCAGGCAGAAATAGATTCGGCTGCAGAACTAGCAGATTTTTTCAGATTCAACGCTTATTATGCGATGAAAATTTATGAAGAGCAGCCGATTCATTCTCCATGGGGAATGTGGAATAAATTAGAATACCGCCCGCTTGAAGGTTTTATTTTTGCTGTTGCACCATTTAACTTTACTTCAATTTGCGGTAATCTACCAACTTCTCCCGCACTTATGGGAAATGTTTCTTTACTTAAACCAGCGTCAAGCGCTGTTTATTCAGCTTACTGGTTAATGAAATTATTCGAAGCAGCTGGACTTCCTCCGGGAGTAATTAATTTTGTTCCGGGTTCGGGATCAAAAGTTGGAAACCCTGTTATGGATTCTGAACATTTTGGAGGAATTCATTTCACTGGATCGACTCCGGTATTTCAATCGATGTGGAGAACATCTGCTAATAATCTTCCAAAGTATAAATCATATCCAAGAATTGTTGGAGAAACCGGCGGCAAAGATTTTATTTTTGCTCATGCAAGCGCAGATGTTACAGCAC
>DAIEQP010000226.1 GCA_027347805.1 Ignavibacteria bacterium
CGCTTCATTCCAAAAATCATTAGGAATCATTGCAGCCACATCACATCTGAATCCATCAATATCACATTCTTTTACCCAATATTTCATTGCATCAATCATAAGACTGCGTAACTCTTTGTTATCATAATTAAGATCAATTACATCTTCCCAATCAGCAACTGGAGGAACAAATTTTCCTTTTGAGTCTCTTGTATAGAAATCGGGATGATCTTTGACCCATACATTATCCCAGGCTGTATGATTGGCAACCCAATCAATAATTATTTTCATGCCCAGCTTATGTGTTTTATTTACAAGTTTTTTAAAATCATTTACTGTTCCAAATTCAGGATTTACTGCTTTATAATCTGCAACTGCATAATAACTTCCAAGAGTTCCTTTGCGGTTCAACTTTCCAATTGGATTGATCGGCATAATCCAGATTATATCAACACCAAGTTTTTTAAGTTCCGGTAGGTGTTTTTCAAAAGCAGAAAATGTTCCCTCCGGTGTATATTGCCTTACATTAACTTCATAAATATTTGCATTAATACTCCATTCGGGATGAACAACTTGTTTGCCGTTTTGAGCACAAGCAATTGCAGCAAACGAAAAATAAATTGCCAGATATTTTACTAATGATTTCATAAGTGCCTTCTGTCAGTTCTCAAGATTTGTTTTGGGTAAAATAGGAAGAATCCAATTCTTAAACAGTCGTAAAAATATTTTTTCTGGAAAGGTGAGAAAAAGTCTAGTTCAAAATATATCTGTCACTTATTGGTTGAAGAATATTTTTGTTTTTTACTTCCTTCGTAACTGTCAATTTGAACTAGAACCCCTTCTAGTTTTCCGTTAACGAGGGGAACTCTTTTTGAAGTTTTTAGTCCGATCGATTTACGCAAATTTGGGTCGCCGGTATAAATGAATGCAGTGGTACCGTTACAATTATTTTTTAAGAAATCTCCAAGTTCTTTATATAACTGCTGAACTTCTTTCAATTCTCCCAATCTTATTCCGTAAGGAGGATTAGTAATTAAAACTCCATTCTCAAAATTTTTTACATGCTGAAATGGATGACATGATAACTTGACAGCGTTTGAAAATGGCAGTCTAGATAAATTATCTTTTGCAATATCTAATGTTTTCTGAGATTTATCGCTTCCGCTTATTATTCCTTCAGGCAGTTCTCTTATTTGTCCGTCGCATTCCGATTTTACAGTATTCCAAATATTCTTATCGAAATCAGGCAAATAAAAAAATCCAAAATTGGTGCGAAGTTTTTGTGCGGGGATTTTACAGTAATGCATTAATGCTTCACTTATAATTGTTCCCGAGCCACACATACAATCCCAAAGCGGCTTTTCACCATTCCATTTACTAATCCTGATTATAGCAGCTGCAAGAGTTTCCTGCATAGGTGCTTCACCTGCGAGCAAGCGATAACCTCGCTTATGAAGAGATTCACCCGATGTATCCAGACTAAGTACCGCTGAATCTTTTTCGATGTGAAGATTGAATCTAACGTCGGGATTGATTGTGTTAACATCTGGTCTTTTACCGCCGGATATTTCACGGAAATAATCAACAATTCCATCTTTCAAACACTGAGAAGCGTATAATGAATTATTAATCTGACTTTTTGAAACTGAAGCTGTAATTGAAAAGGTTTGATTTACTGAAAAGAATTCTTCCCATTTAATTTTTGAAGCGATTTTTTTAAGATCAGTTCCATTATAACATAAAAATGTTTTTAATGGTGCAAGCACACGTGAAAGTAACCTAGATGTATAATTTATTCTATAAAGTGCATCCTGATCTGCTTCGAACGAGACTCCACGATAAGTAACCTTAGTGTTTCTGGCGCCAAGTTCATTTAGTTCTTCCTCACAAAGAGTTTCCATCATTCCGGGAACCTGGGCAAAGTAACTTTTATTTTGCTGGTATTTATACTTTATCAACCTTTTCCTATCAACTTAAAATGAAATAATGTTTCAAAGTTACTGAATTTATTGTTGTCAAAATCATTTTTGGAAATTCAAGAGGGAGAATGTAAAATATTTATAGTGTAATTGAATCGGCAGTATCAATAAATATTTCATTGTATTCACTTACAAAAACAGCCATTGATTCTGCAGATGCAAAGTTTAGAATTTCAATTATGTCTCCATCGAACGCAAGGGATTTATCCCAAATGCAATCGCCGACTCGAAATTCCTGTGTCATTGAATCAGCAAGATGAACAATAGCACAAAGTACTTTATTGTTTTCCGATTTGGAAGGATGGTGATGGAGTTCCAAGGCTTCTGATAAATAATCGGGCAACTTCCATTTCTGGGCTAAAACTTTTCCCATATAAGCATGGCTCACACCAAGCACTTCCTGTTCGGCAGCATAGAATTTTTTCCCCGATGAAACAAGATTTAAAATATCTTTAAACTCTTTATTGAAATATTGTGCAATCACCTGAATGCCAATATCATGAAGCATCCCGCTTAAAAATGCTTCACTTGATATATCGGAAAAACCCAATCGTATTGACATATCCTTTGAAGCAGTTCCTACAAGCATGCAATGTTTCCAGTAATCGATGTAAGTAAAGTTCTCGATTGATTGGAATTTAAGTGATTCTGAAAGTGAGATTGCAGTAACCATTTTACTTACTTCTTCGGAACCCATTACCATTAATCCAAATTCAAGCGAAGGTACTTTTCTTTGTAAACCGTAAAGTGGTGAATTTGCTATGGATAAAATTTTTGTGGTCAGTCCCTGATCTTTTTCGATCATCCTTGCAAGTTTTTTTACATTTCCCGGCTCTGTGCGAATTAGCTGGCCAACCTCAAAAATAATTTTAGGAACAGAAGCAAGGCTACGTAAGCCATCTAGTTTGTTTAAAGTATTTATTCCCTTTTGTTCCATTAGAAGTAAATAATTGTAAATGAATCAGTTAGATCTAACCACAATATAAAAATATTTTTATATAGTAGTAGCGCAATCTTTTGTTTTGAAGAAAGAAAATAAAATATATTGATCTGCATCAAGTGACTATTTAAAACATACAAGACTACATTCCATCGCCCGCTTGAAACAGAAATTGGACGTTTGAAACAAAAAATTATAATATAAGAACATATCCTCCCATTTTTGATAAAATTTTATTTGTATGCTGTTAGAACGTTTGAAGGTTTTATTTCAGCTTTTATAACCCGTGAAAGGGATTGATATTCATGAATGAAATTATAGATTTTAAAAAAATTTTTGATTCATCTCAGGCGTGGGAATACATAATTAATAATGAAGGCAGAATTATATATTGTTCTCCTTCATGCAAAAGTATCACAGGTTATTCACCAGAAGAATTTCAAAATTCAGTTGGACTAAATACAGAAATAATTATACCAGCTGATCTAGAAACATTTCGAAATGCCCATAGTTCACAAAAAGGAACGGCTTGTTCATCAGAATCAGAAATCAGAATAACTAAAAAAGATGGAAGCATAGGTTGGTTAAATCATCTTTGCAACCAGATTTTTGACGAAACCGGCAAAATGATAGGTGTTCATGGCTGCAATCGTGAAATTACAAGTAGAAAAAATATGCTGTATAACCATGGTGAACAGGATAATCTGATAAAAACGCTTTTCGATACTTCTATTGACGGATTATGGATAAATGATCTCACAGGAAAAATACTTGATGTTAATAAAGTTTATGAAAAGATGTCTGGTTATTCGAGAGATGAATTACTGAGAATGAATATAAGTGATGTTGAAGCTAACGAATCCATTGAAGAAACAATAAATCATATGAATCAGCTTATAGAAATGGGCTGGGACCGTTTTGAATCAATACATAAAAGAAAAGACGGTTCTGAATTCCCAATTGAAATAAGTGTAACATCAATACCGGGTCAATCAGGGAAAATGGTTTGTTTTATTAGAGATCTGACAGAATCAAAAGCTGCCGGACTACAGCTTAAGCAAAATGAAGAAAAGTATAGAAACCTTTTTAATAGTATGGGAGAGGGAGCCTTTTATCAAACAAGTGACGGAAAATTAATTGATGTTAACAATGCTGCACTCGAAATGTTTGGTCTTGAAAGAAGTGAGTTTTTGCAAATGACTTCAGAAAATAAAAACTGGAAAGTAATTGATGAAAATGGAAAGCTTTTATCTGTTAGTGAATACCCAACATCAATTGCTATTTCTACTGGAGAATCTATACCTAATAAAACAGTTGGAGTTTTTAATTATAAGAAACAAGATTTTGTCTGGATGTCTATAACTGTTGTTCCACAATTTAAACAAGGGGAATTAATACCATATCAGGTTTTTGTTACAATGCATGATCTGACCGAAAGACTGCAGCTGGAGGAGGCACTTAAAAAAAGCGAAGAGACATATAGACTTATTACCGAGAGATCCAATGAAATAATCTGCCTACACGATCTAGATGCAACTTTTACATATATCAGTCCATCAGTTGAAAAGATACTTGGATATTTGCCTGAAGAGTTATGGGGCTCAAATACCTACGATCTTTTTCATCCCGATGACAAAGACCGGATTCTCAAAGAATCTCATGAACCGTCACTTCAGGGAATAGAAAATGTGGCTGTTGAATATAGAATCCGTAAAAAAAATGGAAACTATATATGGTTTGAAACGCTGACAGTACCGGTTAAAAATTCAGAAGGGAAAATAATAGCTCTTCAGACATCATCGAAAGATATTAGTAATCGTAAAGAAATTGAAGAAGAACAAAAAGCATCAATAGAACTTTTGAGATTGATCAGCCAAGCAAAGTCTCAAAGTGAAATGATGCATAATGTTGTTATATTTTTAAAAGGGTGGTTGAATTGTGATGCTGTTGGAATTCGTGTAAAGCAGGGGGACGATTTTCCATACTATGAAGTATCAGGTTTCTCCGAAAAATTTGTAAAAGCTGAAAACTATTTATGTGAATATGATAAGAATGGAAAAACAATTAAAGATGAAGTAGGAAATCCTGTCCTTGATTGTATGTGTGGAAATATTTTATGTGGAAGATTTGATCCATCAAAATCATTTTTTACCGAGCATGGAAGTTTTTGGAGTAATGGAACTACAGATCTTTTAAGCAGCACAAATGAAAAAGACAGGCAAGCCAGAACTCGCAATAGATGTAATGGAGAAGGATATGAATCCGTAGGATTATTCCCGCTGCGTTTTGCTTCTGAAACATTTGGATTAATCCAGGTAAATAATAAAAGAAAAAATTTATTTACTCCCGGATTAATATCTCTTTTAGAAAGATTGGGTGATAATCTGGCAATAGCTATTTCAAATTTCATTTCAAATAACATGCTTTTTGAGCATGAAGAGAAATTGCGAAACATTTTCAATACTGTAAGTGAAGGCATAGCTTTAAATGAGATGATCTTTGATGTAAACAATAAAATGATAGATTATAGAATCTTGGAAGTGAATTCTGCATATCATGAAATCGTAGGATTAACTTTAAATGATGTGATAGGTAAATTTGCTACTGATATTTATTCGATGAGTAATGATCAAATAAGATCGTTTTGGGAAACACATAAAAACGCAAATGAAACATTTGTAACAGAGTATTTTATTCCTGAAAGTAAAAAATGGTTTTATATTTCAACCTCTCCATTCATTGATAATAAATTTGTTACCACATTTTTAGATAT
>DAIEQP010000229.1 GCA_027347805.1 Ignavibacteria bacterium
GTTTTAAATTACAAGTTGTTAATGAGGGAGATTCAACCGAACTACGCGTAAGTTTCTACGAAGATGAAATGAATAGAAGTGTTAATTATGAATCATTACCAGATGAAGATAATATTATCGGGGAACCACTTTCATAATAATTTATTATGTGATCAAACATCATTTTAATTGATCACTGAAAAATCGGAAAGCAGTAACAAAAACTTTTTAAGATTATTTAATGGCAGAACTAAAACGCAAGCTCACACTGTTTGATTTAACAATGATTGCGATTGGTTCAACCATTGGATCCGGAATTTTTTTCACACCGTCTTTAATCGCAAGCACACTTCAAACTCCATTGCTGATTTTATCCGTCTGGTTAATCGGCGGATTAATGGCACTCTCCGGTGCATTAACTTTTTCCGAGCTCAGCAGCATGTACCCCAATGCAGGCGGAGTTTATGTTTATCTTAAAGAAGGTTATGGAGAGCTTGCAGGATTTTTATACGGGTGGGCATATTTCTGGGTTGTAAACACCGGAGCTATTGCGGCTGTTGCAGTAGCATTTGCAACCTATTTTAGTTTCTTCTTTTCATTAAGCGCCGGTATGTTAAAGCTTACCGCAATTTCTGGAATTATAGTCGTAACACTGGTTAATGTATTTGGAGTTAAAGCCGGCGGAATATTTTCAGATATTTTTACTGTTTTGAAATTAATTGGAATTGTAGGGCTAATATTCGTAGGAATGTTTTTGGGCTCGTTTCACACATCGGATTTCTCAAGTAAATTAGTTTCAGATAAATCTTTATCCAATCTTTTTGCTATTGCAATGGTTGGAGTTCTTTGGTCTTATGGCGGATGGCATCATGCAACATTTACATCGAGTGAAGCTATCAACCCGAAAAAGGATATGCCCCGTGCAATCACTATCGCCGCTATTGTAATTACATCAATCTACCTGTTGATTAATCTGGCATACATGTTCTTGCTTACTCCGGGACAAATTGGAAGTTCAAGTACAGTTGCAGCTGATGCTGTTGTAAAAGTACTTGGCACAATCGGCGGATCACTAATTGCAATTGTAATTCTTATTTCTACTTTTGGAACTGCTGGTATTTATACCCTTGCAGCGCCAAGGATTTATTTTGCAATGGCTTCCGATAAATTGTTTTTCTCTAGACTAGCTGAAGTGCATCATAAATTCCACACCCCGGCAAATGCAATTGTAATTCAATCTGTTTGGGCAATTATTTTAATAATGTTTTGGGGTACGTTTGAAAATCTGATTTCATACGTTGAATTTGTTGATTGGATATTTTTCGGATTAACTGGTGCAAGTATTTTCATTTTTAGAAAAAGATATCCTTATGCGCAGCGTTCAACTAAAACATTTGCATATCCAATCACACCACTATTTTTCGTTGGAATGGCTATATGGTTTGTGGTTAATACACTCATCAATAAACCAGAGCAGGCATGGGCAGGATTAATATTTCTTGGAATGGGAGTTATTTCATTTTTCTACTGGCGAATGAAAAGAAACCGCAATAAATAAATATCCCCCTCAGCTTTTTAACGGAACAAACGAATATAATCTTTCATCTAAAGAAAAAAGATGAGGATGATATGGCTACCGAATTTAGAATTAATGGCAAAGAGCTGCTTGCAAAAGTTGAAGAATTAATTAAGGAAGGAAATGCGCGTAGAATTATAATTAAAGATGAAAACGGCAAAACATACATTGAAATTCCTGTTACCGTGGGATTAATTGGCGCAGTATTCGCACCGGTGTTAGCTGCCGTTGGTGCAATCGCTGCACTTGCATCAAATTTCACAGTTGAAGTAATAAAGAAAGAAGATGAATAAAATAATTATGATCTTATATGATGCGGCATATCAAAAGGAATTTCTATTGATAACTCTACGATTCCAATAATTTCTTTGTTTTCTATTTGCGGAGCCTGATAGATTATTTTTTTCTTTCCATTTTTTTCAATTGAATATACGTTTGGAATTCCGGTTTTTAATATTTCTTTAATCTTATCGTTTGAATTTTTACTGTGGCAACCGGATAAATTTTTTCCGATTAAATTGTAGCCTCCATCATTTGAGAATGTTTCCGCTGCAAGATCATTCATATAGGTTATTATTCCCTCTTTGTTGCAAATTGTAATAGCAGCCGAAAAATTTTTTGACCAATCCATTTTATTCCTTAGAAAAAGATTTCAAAACTTACAGAATAATTACGTATAGGAGCTATATTTCCAATAAACTCAACGTAATAATAATTGAATATGTTCTTAGCATTCATATAAATTTTTGCCGGTACGTTGTAAAGCAAAAAATTGTAACCAAGCATCAAATCTGTAACATAAACAGGCACCCTTTTTTCTCCATCAACAACAAGAGCTAGAGGCGGTTCTGCTAAATTAAAATCAATTTCTTCAACCTCACTCATAAAACGAAAATCGACACCAATCTCAAAAGGATTTGGTAATACCCGAATCTGCGCATTTACTGAATTTCGCGGGCGATATTTCATCGCTTTGTTTTTCTCCAGATCCCGGGCCCACATATAATTGTATCCGGCAGAAAATTTTATCAACCCGGGAAACATCCAAAGATCAGAATTGATTTCAAGCCCCTGTATTCTTGCTTTGGTTAAATTCAAAAATTGTATGCTGCCGTCTTTCAATAAATTTGGTTCAATGAAATTATTATAATCCGTTTGATAAAATGCAGCATCAATAAAAAAATTATTATGAGGTTTATAATTAAAACCAATTTCGAAAGACAAACTGGTTTCAGATGTTAAATTCGGATTTTCTTTTATGTTAATTCCTCCACCAACGGCAGCACTTGTAAAAACTTCCGAAGGTGTTGGTGCTCTGAATCCCGTTCCAAATGACGAACGTAAAATAAATTCCGGAGATAATTTGTAATTCAATCCCATGCGTGGTGTGATAGCGTTTTTACCGCTCAATGTATCCAGCTTGATATAATCATATCGGAAGCCGAAGGTAGCAATTAAATTATTGATTCCTTTGTACTCTGTCTGGAAGTATACGGCACCTCCGCCAAAATGAGGGCTCTTAAAAATATTGGATGAAATATTTGAATACGATGCTTCTGTTCCTACTGTAATTATTAAATCCGGATTTAAATGAATATTAGTGATTGCTTCGCCACGGAATAAATCGGCCGTTGATGTTGTTAATTCAAGGCCGTAACCATCAAACTTTGTCCGATAGTAGCTTCCTTTTAATTCCAGATTTGCATTGTCTGCGAAATGGTGATGATATATTAATCCTGTAAATAAACGATTTGACTCAACTGTATTTCCATTATCCTCATCCTTGGGAATCAAAACATTACGCGAGTCTTTCCAATAAAGAAAATTACCACGATTCATATACAAGTAATTTCCAAAGAAGTTAAGATAATCTGTTTCGTTGAAAGCATAGTTCAATTTCAAATATGCCAGGTATCTTTTCGCAAAATCATTTTGCCTATAACTGAAGTTATCAAACTTATTTAGCGAGAAAGTATAACCCAAATTTCCTGATGAATTAGAATGGGTTAATTCTATTCCATAGAATGGCCGGTAAGAGACTGTCCATTTCCATATATCGTAAGACGGTTTGTCATAAACACCGAAATATGTTTTAATGTTTGTAATCGGATGCTTTACAGAACTTCTTGTAATAATATTTATCACCCCGCCGATTGCAGTAGAGCCGTAAAGTGAACTAGCCGGTCCCTTAATTATTTCAACACGTTCAATATCAGCCAAGGGAATCATTTCCCAGACAATGTCGCCGTTATCACCGGAATAAATCGGAAGTCCATTTATTGCAGTAAGAACGCGGGCCCCGGCTCCTTTGCTATAACCGCTTGAACCTCGAATACTAACTTGTTCAAGGTTCATTTGAATACCTGGTACATAACGAAGCATATCGTCAAAAGTTAAAAAATTTTTTTTGCTGATCATTTCCGGTTGAAGTATTACAGCGCTTACACTCATGTCCTGAATTTTTTGTTCATATTTACCGGCGCTTACAACAATCTGATCTGACTGAATTGGAGATTCTTTAAGGACTATCGTTGAATAAACATCATGGGAGGAGGGTCTTATATTAGATAAAATCTTTTTTTCGTAACCAACAGCAGTAATTTGTAAAGTATAAGTACTATCACCCAAGTTTGTTAGTTCAAAATAACCATCTTCATTTGCAGATGTACCCTGAGACGTACCAATTATCAAAACACTTGCGCCAACAACCGGCTCTGCTTTTTCCGAAATAATTTTCCCTTTAATGGATTGATGCTGGGCAGTCACCAATCCGAATGGAATCAAAAAAAGTAGCATTAAATTTTTCATTACAACCTCTTCCCTTACAATTTTATTAGCTGTTCATTTTTATTACATAGGCGGTTGAGGCGGCGGGTTATTAAAATCAACATTTATGTTTATTCCAGAGGTTATATGACCAGGTAAAACGACCATTGTTTTCAATTTATTCTGGTAACCGTTTTCACAATAAACACCAACGACAAACCAATCTGCCCGGTTAAAAGTCATGAATTGAGTTTTTTGTTGTGCAACAGCTATATACGAATAATATCCTGGACCAAAAACAAATATGGCGCTGAAAGAATTAACTAATGAATTAAATGAATATTCTTTTGAACCGTATGGAATTGAGTCGGCAACAAAACTTAAATTCGGAAGAAAAAAATCATCAATAGTTTTAATTTCATTTTTAAAAACAACGAGGTGCGTTCTTTTAATTCCTTCCGGCCATTTGCCGGTGAATGTAACCTTACCTTCAAAACCTGAAGGACCAATAACTTCTGCTGGTTCGATTCCTTTGTTGCAGGAAATTATGATCAAAAGGAATGAAATAAAAGACAACAAAATTAAAATACGTTGCATTTAATTATCCTTAAGTTGCGCATATAAAATATAATAGAAGTAAAGTATTAATTACAAAGAAAAGTAATTCATGAAAATGGATTTATTATTAAGTAGATTTTATTGTTTCAAAATATTACTCTTATAAAAACCTTTTTAATGAAAAAGCAATTTCTCACAAATATTATCCTGTTTTTTGTCTTATGTTCTTTGCTCAATGGAGCCGGGCAGATTAACAAGCGGGAATATTTTTTCCGCCATATTAAACTTGAAGATGGATTATCGCAAAGTACAGTTCAGTGTATGATTCAAGACACGAAAGGTTATCTTTGGTTTGGTACTTCTAACGGTCTCAATCGGTATGACGGATACACTTTCAAAGTATTTTACAATATTCCCAACGACACAACTTCTATAACGGATAACAGTATAACTTCGCTTTATGAATCTTTGAAGGGCAAAATCTATCTTGGTACCGCGGATGGAAATTTAAATTGTTATGACAGGAAAACCGGTAAGTTCAAACATTACTATATAACTTCATCTCTTGTAAAAGTTACACATCCTGAAGAAAATACATTTGATTATCCTTTGCCGTATTCAAGATGGAATACTAAAACAATAACCTCAATAACTGAAGACCGGTCGGGTAATCTTTGGATTGGAACCTGGGGGCTCGGGTTAATAAAATTTAACACAGTAAATAATTCGATCGAACAATTCAGCTACAAGGGAAATAATAACCATGGATTTAATTCAAACAAAATCTTCAGGCTTATAATTGATGAGGCCGAAAATCTTTGGGTTTCAACACTTGATGCGGGACTGTATAAAATCCATGTCAAGAATGGTCAATTAGAAGTTTTCAATTATAAACACAATGAAAAAAACAGAAACAGTTTATGTAGTAACCGAACCACTTCTTTGTTTATTGATAATAATAAAAACCTTTGGATTGGGAGTTATGGACAAGGAATAAGTAAACTGTCCCTTCATGATCAGGCCCATTTACCGGATGAGGCAAAGTTTATTAATTATTCAAATCAACCCGGAGTTGCGAACTCACTTTCTGGAAACATTATTACATGTATGATGCAGGATAAAGAAGGAATCTTTTGGATAGGAACGTTTGGCGGAGGGCTTGATCGTTTTGATTTTCGAAGAAATATTTTCACTGTTTTCAGAAATGATCCAAACGATGAAAACTCAGTTTCTAAGAACGAAATAATTTCACTCCTGGAAGATCATTCCTCAAATATTTGGATTGGAACGCATTTAGGGATTGGTTTAAGCAAGTTGCATTTTAAAACCGTTAAATTCTTTTCCGTGAAAAAGGATCTTATAAAAAAACATGGTCTCAATGATGATGTTGTCTGGTCAATCTGTGCAGAAGGCGATTCAACTTTATGGATTGGTACTTTTAAGGGTGGTTTGAATTGCTGGAATAGAAAAAAGGGAACATTTAATTATTACCGGGCATCAGAGGAATCTCTAAGCGATAATCATATTCGTGCCATTGTTGATGATGGAAATGGTAATTTACTTATAGGGACTTATTCGGGAGGATTGAATGTATTTAACAAAAAAAACAAGAATGTTTTAGTGTATAAAAACAATCCTGAAGATTCCACATCTATCAGTTCTAATCAGGTACAAAGTATTTGTATTGATAAAAACGGAAACTATTGGATTGGTACTTTCGGAGGCGGTTTGGATTTCGTTTCTCAGAAGGATATAGCAAATAATAATTTTCACTTTATTCACTTCAAACATGATGCAAATAATAGAAGAAGTTTGAGTGATAATAGGGTTTATTCAATTTACGAAGACAGGGAAGGAATTATATGGGTAGGAACGTTTGGCGGCGGGCTGAATAAGTTCAACAGAGAAAAGGGAACATTTAATTCCTACAAATATACCAAGGAAAATCAATCGAGCCTTGCTGATAATCGTGTAATGCACGTGATGGAGGATTCATATGGCACAATTTGGGTGGGCACATATGGCGGGGCATTAAATAGTTTTGACAAGAAGACGGAGAAATTCAAGCGATATAACAATCTGAGCAGATTAAAGAGCTCGGTTGTTTACGGAATTTTACAAGACAATAATAACCATCTGTGGATGAGTACAGATAATGGTTTATTTAAAATGGATCTTGCCACCAAACAATTTACACAGTATGACCAGCATGATGGAATTCAAAGTTTAGAATTCAGCGGAGGAGCTTTTTGTAAATCCGGCACCGGCGAAATGTTTTACGGCGGAGTTAATGGTTTGAATTATTTCTACCCGTCGAACATTATTGACAACCAGGTGATTCCTAAAATCGTTATAAGTTCAATAAAAATATTTAATGAATCAATCAAAGAAGAAAGGGATACAATAACATTATCCTATTCACAGAATTTCTTTTCATTTGAATTTTCATCTTTGGATTACACAGACCCTTCTGCAAATCAATATGCTTATATGCTTGAAGGTTTTGATAAAGAATGGAGATTTGTTGATTCAAGAATGAGAACCGCCAGTTATACTAATCTTTCTCCGGGTAATTATGTTTTCAGTGTTATCGGATCAAATAATGACGGAACATGGAATTATGAAGGTGCAAATATCTATGTGGTAATACTTCCTCCTTTTTGGAGAAGATGGTGGTTTATTGTTTCGGTGGTTTTAATAGCGGTTGGTATTGTTTATTACATTGCAACTCTCCGATATAGAAACTTACTTGCAATTGAAAAATTGAAGAGTAAACTCTCTTCCGATTTGCATGATAATGTTGGAAGCGGGTTAACTGAAATTGCAATTCTGAGTGAATTAACAGCTTATGATATTCAGAATATTTCTGAACAAGCATCAGAAAAGCTTGCTTCAATCAGCGATAAAGCCAGGTTGTTAATTGATAATATGAGTGACATTGTCTGGATGGTGAATCCTCATAAAGATTCACTTCACGATTTGATTGTTCGGTTAAAAGATTCTTACAGCGATTTGATGAGTGCTGCGGGAATTTCGTTTAAAACTAATAATCTGGATAAACTTAATTCCTTAAAATTGCCGATGGAGTATAAACAAAATCTTTTTTTGATTTTTAAGGAAGCACTTAACAATGCTATAAAGCATAGTAAATGCAACAGGATTATTCTTTCTGCTGATTTTGATAAGGATATTCTTGATCTTTCAATAAATGATAATGGAAGCGGAATTATTTCATCACCAGCAGATTCAGGTAATGGAATTAGGAACATGAAAGAAAGGGCAAAACTAATTGGCGGAGAGGTTAAAATAGAATCTACCGATGGAGGAACAACGATTATATTTAAAGGTAAGATAAATAACGTAAATAAAATTCTCTCTTTTGTTAACAAATAAATTTTAACAGGGATTTTGGTTTAATGATTAATGTGGCTATAGTTGAAGATAATGTTACAATACGTGAAGGTCTTGCAGCGCTTATAAATGGTACATCGGGTTATAGTTGTGTAGGCAGTTTTTCCGATTGCGAATCTTTCCTGAGTAAATTAAATGTATTAAGCAGCGATGTGGTTTTAATGGATATAGGTCTGCCGGGTATGAGCGGAATTGATGGAATATCCAAGGCAAAAAAAATGAAACCGGATCTGAACATTTTGATGCTTACTGTTTATGAAGACAATCAAACTGTTTTCAAAGCTTTGTGTGCCGGTGCCTGCGGTTATCTTGTAAAAAAAACTCCTCCTGCAAGGTTGTTGGAAGCAATAAAAGATGCTTATGATGGCGGGGCACCTATGAGTTCTTTAATTGCAAGACAGGTAATTGATATATTTAAGCAAACACAGGGGAAGCATAACGAAGAAGCAGATATTGAATTGTCTTCACGTGAGAAAGAAGTTCTCACATCATTATCAGATGGAAATAATTATCAGGAAATTGCCGACAGACTTTATATAAGCGTTGATACTGTGAGGCATCACATAAAAAACATATATCGTAAACTACATGTTCATTCACAATCGGAAGCAGTTGCAAAAGCAATTCGAAAAGGAATAATCTAATCAAATCAATGCCTACATGATCATGTAGGTGTCTTCTAAGAAAAATACTACAAATTTTAAAAAACCCCACAGATGTGCGGTTTACTAACCGTTCATCATTCGTTATTTATATCCCAGCGATTTTTAATACCCTTTGTAATCTTAGTAAATGGAGGAAATATGGAGAGCAAAGTAATTAATGAAAAAAATCCGCTGGCAGAACTAATCAGCGATGATGTTTACACTCTGTTAAACAGCAGGGGATTGATCGATGAAAAATCCGTTAGGGATTTTATCATCAGAAAAAAGTATAAGAATATGAGAGACAAAAAAGTAAGTGCTTGTAGTGCTATTGAAACTCTGCGCGATGAATATCCTTACTTGCAATTCGATACGATACGTAAAATTGTTTATCAGCCGAAGAATTAATTTAGCTCCTCTGAAAATAGCCGGGAAATTTAGATGGCACCCGGCTATTTTTCTTTAATTCTGAAGATTGTTCAATCGTGCCCGCATGAACAGACTTTTCCGGTTTTCGCCTTTTCGATAGATTCTTTCCCTTCATTAAAAGAAAAGTAAGCAACTCCAATCGCACCAAGAGAATCAATAAATCCAATATGTAATATCGAATATATAACGCTTGATAAAAGCAGTATAATAGATAGGTAGAGACATGTTTTCGTGCAGTTCGCATCGGCAATAAGTGCGGCCGAGTTTAATTTTTTACCTACCTTCATCTTATAATAAATAAGTATAGACATCGAAGCGATTGAAATTAAAGAAATGATTGTTCCCCAGAATGTTGTTTCAGGATGATGGTTTGTATAGATATTATAGAAAGAGGAAATTAATAAACCAGCACACAGAACATAAAATGAATATCCGGTAATTCTTAAAGCTGTTTTTTCAAAATTATCTCTAGATTCAATTCCGCTGGATTTAATTCTTACAACCATGTGAAGAATACCCAATCCGGAAACAACTTCGACAAATGAATCTACACCGAAACCAAAAAGTGTTAAGGATTCATCTTCAAAACCAAAATAAATTGAAAAGACGCCTTCAATTATATTGTAGAAAACAGTAATAATTGCCAGCAGAAATGCAGCGGCAAATAAATTTTTTAATATATTTTTTTCGGTAATAATAAAATCAACTTCCTTTTTTAAACGCTTTTGAAACCGGAACCACCAAGCAAAGCGCCAAAACCAACAGTGAATAAATAAATAATAAAAATTATATACAGAACTGTCAAAACTAGTCCGATTACGATCAGTATTTTAATTAAACGAAAATATTTTCCCTGCAGTTCAAAACCCTGTTTTAGCGAAGCTGTATTATTTGTCATTTTAAAAATTGAAAATTGATCAGCTGCTTCTCTTATGTGCAATCCAATAAATATTATAGGTACCCCGAATATTGCGCCAATTATGGTTAAACATGCGATAACTCCGTAAATAATAGTAAACAGTCCCACAAAGCGCATATCGGAAATCATTTTGTTAAAATTAACCTGAAACATTGATGGTGTTTTAACAGGCTGGGCCGGTTCAGAACTTATATTTAATTCTTCAAACTGATCCATAGCTACTCCATATAATATTTTGTAAAATTTATTTTAAACTCGGCTGAATTGATTTTCCTGATTCCGCCAAATATTGCGGTTGCCGCGACAATTTAAATTTAGCTAAAATTTTTCCAAGTAAATTAAATGTAATTCAATTTAATAAATTTTCAGAGTATCACGAACATGTTTTGTTACACGGAATACAGTATCGGGTCTAGGTGAACCCAATGGCTGATCAATGAAAAATTCTCCTTCAACAACTTTATTCTGAAATGAAGGTGTCCGGCTCATCACAGGCAGATAATATCTTCCCTCCAATTCCATAACAGCAGGTACAGGCTGAAATCTTTTTGTTCCAACATCTACAACTTTGAACCAATCCGGATCAGATGGATCATTATCGTTGTACCAGCTTATTACAAATTGGTGCTTTTGTTCACTAGATAAAACAGATTCATCTTTGCATGAAGCAGTTAGTACCAGTAATAATGCAAGTGTGAAAACAAAAAAAACCTTTTTCATTTATTTAGTTCATCATCTGTGATAGTTCGCAATCAAACACACATAATAATTCATCACTTTGCTGAGATGGGATATTGGGTTGCCTTAATGAAATTATTTTTCCCAAAAATATCTTGAGCTAATTTTTGCAGCTTCTGATCGGAAATTCCATTTATTAGTGAATTAGTTTTCCCAATCAATTTTACATCAAAACCATTTATATAAGCTTGAGAAATCATCTGAAGCCAATAGCTATTTGTTGATAGATTGGATTCGCTTTCTTTTTTAACCGAGGTTATTGCCGACTCCATTTCGCTTTTTGTAAAACCTTCCTGTTTTAAGTTTTCAATATTGGAGTTTATTAACTTGGAAACGATATCAACATTTTCCGGATTAGACTTAAACTCAATTCGAACCAGAACTTTTTCTTGCGGGAATTTTTCAGAAGAGATTTTCACCGATAAATCTGAAATTATGTCGCTGTTATATGGAGTTACGTTTAGTAATTTTTTGTTTAGAATATTTTGAAGAGCTGTGAATTCCAGCAAGTTCTGAAAAGAATATTTCAATGTGCAGTGATAAAGTATTTGAGTTGTGCAGCGTGAATCTTTTCCAAGGAAATATTTTTTTTCCTTCCCCGTTGAATAATTAACTTTGCTTTCTTTCCAGTGTTCTTTTTTACCGGATGCTGGTAAACTTGCGATATACTTTTCAACCAGCGACTTCAGTTCCTGTTTTGTAAAATTACCGACAAAGAAAAAAGTAAAATCAGAGGCATTGGCAAATCGTTCTTTATATAGTTTTATCACATTTTCTAAATTTATGTCTTTCACTGAAGCTGAATTTAGTATGCTGTTTCTTTTATTGTATAGCAAGAAATTAACAGAGTCTTGCAATGCATTGGCGGCGGGCAAATTCTTTTGAGCGCGGCCATTCATAAAATTAGATTTAAATATTTGGAAAGCAGATTCATCTTTCCTTGGTGATGTGAAATATAAATAGACAAGTTTCATCATCGTTTCAAAATCGAACGGCCAGCATTGAGCATTTATTCCCTCACACAATTCATTGATAAATGGGGTCACTGTAATATTCTTTTCCAGTAAATATTTTTTTAACTCTATTCTGTCAAAATCACCTAGCCCGCATTTTTCTACAATTGAAGGAGATAATAATAAAGCAGGAATATCTTTCTCTTGATAAAGCGAAGATCCACCGGGACTTACAGCGCGCATCAGGATTTCATCAATGTTGAATCCGGTGTTTTTAAAAATTACTTTAGTGCCGTTTGATAATGTCCATTCTGTTACACCAATTTCTTTTATTTCTTTTTCGCTTTTAATTGTACCTGGTTTGGGTTCCTTTTCAATTAACGGTCGGTTGGCAATGCTTTCATCATACTCAAAAATTTCTTTTGCTTTTATTCCTCGCATTACATTTACTATTTCTTCTTCTGTTGGAACCTTCAGTTCATTCTTTGCTGGCATGCTTAAAGTGACAACAAGATTTTCGTTCGTCAACAATGAAGGAATAATTTTATTCACTTCTTCAAGAGTGACAGCCGGCAGATATTTTCGATAGAACTCGAAGTCGAAATCAATTCCTGTAATTTGTTCATTTAGTGTGAAGTTGCGCAAATATTTTGTTGCTAGTAAAGGTGATTTATATTGATTTCTTTCAATCGACTCGAATTGCATACCTCTCAAAAGTGAACCTTTAGCGCGAATCAGCTCGCTTTCTTTAAAACCGAACCGGCTTGCCTTTTCAAATTCTGTCAATAAATAATCAACAGCTTCCAAATATTTATTTTCTTTTACACCATAACCTTCCAAAGTAAAAATTGAATTATTAGCTACAAAGATTCCCTGACTTACCGATGCCAGCGTCATCGGAAAATATCTTTTAAGTTTTGATTCAGCCATTCTCTGATTAAACATCATAGAGAATAAAGTGGCAGGTATTCTGCTCCTGATGTCCAGAATAGTTGTGTCTTGTGTTGAATTAAATTCATGATGAATAAGTAATGTAGCAGATGGAATGTTTTTATCTGCAATAATAGAAACTAATGTGTCTTTGTGTCCTGGTATTAAATATTGCTGATAAGATTTCGGGCTCGAAGGATTTTTTAATTCGTTAAAGTGTGTTTTTATTAGGTCTTCAACCTGATTCTTGTCAATATCACCAACAACAATAAGAGCCATCAATTCAGGTCGATACCAATCAGAGTAAAATCTTTTTAAAGTCTCCGCTGTAACAGCTTTTAAAACTTCTTTTTTCCCAAATGTTATTCGATTTGCATAATGAGAATTTTTAAATAACAGAGGTACCTGTTTTCTAAAAATACGGTCGTTCATGTTTAATCCGTTTTCCCATTCATCCAAAACAGTGTTTCTTGTTTTGTTTACCAGGGCATCTTCGAACGATAAATTTGCAGCCCAATCTTTGAGCAAGTCCAAAGATTTTTTAAGTATACTTATGCTGTCTGTGGGAATGTTCAATGAGAAAACGGTTCCTTCGAAAGAGGCAGAAACAGTTGTATCCGGTGCTGGCTTTAATCCAATTAATCTAAAAAAATCATTTAGTCGCTTTTCAGGAAAATTTCTTGTACCGTTAAGTGCATAATGGGCAAGAAAATGTGCCACACCTTGCTGATCGTCATCTTCCTGCAGTGACCCGGCTTTAACTACGAGTTTCAATTCGGCGAATTTCCCAGGATTTCTATTCGGGTGGATGTAATAGGTTAATCCATTGGTAAGTTTTCCAACAGTAACAAATCTATCAACCGGAATTTTATTTTTTAATTCAAGCTGGAATTGCGGATTAATTTCCTGAGCGAAAATATTAAACGAAAGCAATAATATTGTTGTCAATACAAATAATTTCTTTGTCATACTATTCCTGGGTGAAAATCGTTTTGTTAGAAATGTTCTGAATGAAAGTCATCTATCATTAACTAATTTTGAAAAACAAAACAATGAAAGAGTAGAAATTTCAAGGCTGAAAATACTCCAGGCCTGTTTGATAATCAATACAAAGAGTTGGCTCAAATACTGTCAAACTTTCTTTAAGTATGTTTGCCGATTCACTCGATTCTTTTTTAGATTGCAATTAATTTTTTTTGAAAGGAGTAGAATATGGAATATGTTTTTCTTGGAAGAACAGGATTAAAAGTCAGCCCACTTTGCCTTGGCACAATGAATTTTGGTCCCTATACAAATGAAGTTGATAGTTTCAACATAATGAACCGGGCGCTCGAACTCGGAATAAATTTTTTTGACACAGCAAATGTTTACGGCGCAATGTGGGATGCCGGAGGTGTAGGCAATACAGAAAAAATAATCGGTCGCTGGCTGTCTGAAGATAAATCCCGCAGAGACAAAATTGTTCTTGCCACTAAAGTTTACGGCAACATGGGTTCGCGTCCAAACGAATCAAAGCTTTCAGCATATCATATCAGAAAAGCTTGCGAAGAAAGCTTAAAAAGAATGCAGACTGATCATATTGATCTTTATCAAATGCATCATATAGATAGAAACACTCCCTGGGAAGAAATATTCCAGGCAATGGAACAACTGATTAGAGAAGGAAAAATTACTTATGTGGGCAGCAGCAATTTTGCTGCTTGGAATATTGCTGAAGCACAAATGGCAGCGAAGAATAGAAATTTTTTAGGACTTGTATCAGAACAAAGTATTTACAGTTTACGAAACAGACATATTGAATTAGAAGTAATTCCTGCATGTAAGCATTTTGGTGTGGGATTAATTCCATGGAGCCCGGTGGGAGGAGGAATTTTGTGCGGTGTTCTCGAAAAAAATAAAGAGGGAAGAAGAACGAGGGAGCCATTACAAAAATCAGTTGAAAAACTTCGCCCGCAGATAGAAGCTTATGAAAAATTATGCGGGGAGATTAATACCGCACCGGCAGATGTTGCTCTTGCCTGGGTGCTGAATAACCCGGTTGTTACATCGCCAATAATCGGTCCAAGGACGGTTGAACAACTTGAACAAAATATTAATGCCCTTGATATAAAGCTTAGCCAGGAAGTTTTATTAAAACTGGATGAAATTTGGCCGGGACCCGGTAATCAGGCACCGGAGGCATATGCCTGGTAAAAAATGTTTTAGTTGAATTCAAAATAGATTTTGTGATTGTCTAAAACTCAATGGAGTGAGAATGAAAAGTAAAAATATTTTTTTGTTAATAATTTTTACCGCCATGTGCTTGTTTATTGAAAATCAAGAATTGTTGGCGCAGAAAAAGAAGCTGACTTACAAACAGGTTTATGAAAGCGGTTTAGCTATGCGGGCAATGATGGGTATGAGAGGCGGAACAATTAGCTGGATTGACGATGAACATTATTTGGAAATGAAAACTGATCCATCAAAAATGGGTTCCCGCCCCATTCCAATGAAAGTAAATGCTGAAGATGGAAAAGCTGAAATTTATTTTGATAATAGTACGGTTAAACTTCCTGAAGGATTTTCGATTGATCGTGCGGTGAGCAAATCAAAAGACTATAACTATTTCCTGTTTTCACAAAAAAATGATTTATACTATTTCAATAAAACCGAAAACAGTTTTAAACAATTAACCCACGATGATGCGGAAGAAAAAATTCCTCAGCTTTCGCCCGATGGAAAAAAAGCAGCTTATGTAAAAAATAATAATCTATACGTTTATGATGTTAATAATGAAAAAGAAATCCAGTTTACTAATGACGGCACTGATTTGATTTATAATGGCTGGGCCAGCTGGGTTTATATGGAAGAAATACTTGGAAGATCTACTGCTTACAATGCTTTCTGGTGGTCACCAAATAGCGAGATGGTTTGTTTTCTTCGGTTTGATGATAATCCGGTTCCCGATTTTCCTATCTATCACGCTGATGGCCAGCATGGCGAGCTTGAACACCAGCGTTATCCAAAAGCAGGCGATCCAAATCCTTATGTTAAATTTGGAATTGCTGATATTAAAACAGGCAAAGTTGTTTGGGCAGATTTTGATGAAAAGGCTGATCAATATATTGCTTGGCCGGTTTGGTTGAAAGACAATAAGCTGACAGTTCAATGGATGAACCGTGCGCAGGATAATATTCTTATTTATAACATAGATGTAAACAACGGAAAAAAATCACAGCTGTTTTCAGAATCTCAGAAAACCTGGGTGGAATGGTTCAACGATCTTTCTTTCCTCAAAGATAATAACGGCTTTATACTTCGTTCTGATGTCGACGGATTCTCTCATCTTTACTTGTATGATATGAATGGAAAACTTAAAAACAGAATTACTCAAGGAGAATGGGATATAACAAGTATTAATCTTATCGATGAAGAAAATAAAAAAATTTATTTCACCGGCTGGAAAGATAAAAGCACTGAACGCCATTTATTTGTTGTGAATTTCAATGGAAAAAATCTGCGTCAGCTAACTTCGGTTGCCGGAACGCATACATGTTCTGTTTCCCCATCCGGAAAATATTATATAGATACTTATAGTAATATTACTTCACCATCAAAAAGTGATTTATATACAACTGAGGGTAAACTTTTACGAAATATCAGTGAAACAAAAAATCAGCAAAATGATGAATATGAATTGGCTAAAGTTGAGCTGTTTACAATTCCTTCCGGCGACGGATATGAATTGCCCGCAATATGGTATCTGCCTGCTGATTTTGATCAGAATAAAAAATATCCTGTGATTATTTCAATTTACGGCGGGCCAAATTCAGCAACTGTTAGAAATTCATACTCAATGGGATTGGGTAACAGTTACCTTGCGTCAAAAGGTATTATAACTCTAGCGGTCGATCATCGCGGTTCCGGACATTTCGGAAAACGTGGAGAAAACCTGATGCACCGTAATCTTGGTAAATGGGAAATGAATGACTACATCGCTGCAGTTAAGTGGCTTCGCAAGCAATCTTTTATTGATTCGACAAAAATTGGAATTACTGGCGGCAGCTACGGCGGTTATGTAACTGCGCTCGCATTAACTAAAGGGGCCGATTATTTTACCCATGGAATTGCTGAATTTGGTGTGATGGACTGGCAGCTTTATGATAATGTTTACACTGAACGTTATATGGATACACCCAAGGAAAATCCTGATGGATATAAAGCCGGATCCGTATTGAATTATGTCAATAACTATAAAGGAAAAATGCTGATTACTCATGGTACAATTGATGATAATGTTCATATACAGAACTCAATACAGCTGGTTTTTGAATTGGAAAAGCTAAACAAAGATTTCGAGATGATGTTCTATCCAAATCAGAGACATGGGATTGGAATGCCGTTATATATGCATGCCGGAAAAGAAAGGGTAAAATTCTGGTTTAGAAATTTTCTCGGAAGAGAACTTGATGTAAACAAAGATTAATTCAAAAAAAAGCACAGACAGATTTATATGGAATACAACGAAAACCCGAAATCATATTATGCCCCGATGCATACTGCTGAACATATTTTGAATGGAACAATCAATAAAATGTTAGGATGCGGGCGCGCATTTAGCGCCCACATCGAAAAGAAAAAGTCAAAGTGCGATTATCATTTTGATAGAAATCTGACAGATGAAGAAATAAAAAAAATAGAAGAAAAAGTTAATTCGGTTATTAGCGCTGATCTGAAAGTTACCGAACATTTTATTACTAGGGAAGAATCCGCTGCCCAGTTTAATTTATCCCGCCTTCCTGAAGAAGCAGGTGATACTTTGCGCGTAATAAAAATTGGAGACTACGATAAGTGCTTGTGCAGCGGACCTCACGTTGAATCAACAAATTTAATTGGCGGTTTTAAAATTGTGTCTTCAAGTTTTGAAAATGGAATTCTTCGAGTCCGTTTTAAAATAAATGAGTCGGTAAAATGAAAATAAATTTTTCTTTGTTCTTATTTCTGCTTTTGAACGGCGCTTTGTTTTCCCAAAATCTTTTTGAATCCGATAAAAATGAGATTCTTAAAATTCTTGAAGATCAAAGACTGGCATGGAATAAAGGCGATCTGAAAGAATATATGAACGGGTACTGGCAATCTGATTCATTGAGATTTATTGGTAAAAATGGAATTATTTACGGATGGAACAATACGCTTGATAGATACGCTAAAGCTTACCCGGCCAAGCAGACAATGGGAAATCTGACATTTGAAGTAATATCCCTTGAAAAATTAAATGATTGCAGAGCCTTAATGGTGGGG
>DAIEQP010000171.1 GCA_027347805.1 Ignavibacteria bacterium
AAACAGCCTCATTGAGACATCGAGAAGTAGAAGTTGAGCCGGCAGGTTTAATATTTGCCAAAGAGGTCAAAATATTTTTCAGATAAACCTTATTTGCCCTTGGAGGAAGATAGGTGTGAATTTTATCCGAATAAGTCATCATACCAACTGCATCCTGCTGATTAATTAAAACGTATGATATAGCAGCAGCAAGATTGACAGCGTAATCAAGCTTATTCATTTTTCCATCTCTGCGATAACTCATTGAATTGCTCATATCAATAAATAAATTGCAGATGAGGTTGGTTTCTTCTTCGAATTGTTTAATAAAATATTTTTCGCTTTTCGCAAAAACTTTCCAATCAACATTTTTCAGTGAATCGCCCTGCATGTACGGCCGGTGTTCACTGAACTCAGCACTAAATCCATGATAAGGGCTTCTATGAAGCCCCACCATAAATCCTTCAACGATCATTCTTGCGCGAAGTTCAAGGGTCTTAATTTTGGAGAGAACTTCAGGATCTAAAAATTTTTTGAAATCCTTTGCTTTTACAGCCACGTGTAAATTTCTCGTTTCTTAGTTACTTTATATTTTCTTTTCTCGAAGCAATCTTTTGTTCAAGAATTTCTTCCGGTGTTTTGCCAACATTTTCAAGTTCAACTTTTACCTGAGGCGTTAGAGGATCATTTGGAAATTTCTCAAGAAAAGTCTTGTAAGCAGATTTTGCTTCTTCAAACTTGTTTAGATCATTTGCTAAAATAAAACCTGCCATAAATATTGCTCTTGGTGCATCAGGGCTCTTAGGAAAATCAACAAACAATTTTTTATAAAATTGAACTGCTTTAGTGTTTGAAGTTTCGCGAGAAATATTCGGTACAAGCAGCATTTGGTACATCGAACCGACCTTTAGTAAACTTTTTTCAGCATAATCACTCGATGCATATTCATTAATTACCTGTTCATATTCGGCTATTGCTTTAATATAGTTTTTTGAATTAAAATTTTTCTCTGCCGAATCAAATATTTCTTTGTCTTTATGTGAATTGCAGCCAATAATCAGTGCAAGAATAAACAAAACCGGGAAAAACCTTTTTGCCATAGTAAACCCTTTTAATTTTTGTGGACAAATATACAATAAATGATAAAGCAAAGAAGTGTTAAACAGTATGTTCGAAATCCATCTTTAAAGAATCTCCCCTCTTGCTGGATATTTTTCTTCCAAGAGCTTCAATTCTTTTTTGAAGTGATGCAGTGCTTACGGTAGGATCATCAAGACTGCCTCTTTTGTTTGGGTATATCTGGTAGTTGGATCTATAAGGAAATGGAGTCAGATCGGGCATCACAACATTTGCCCCTGCTGATAATCCTTTTTCTCTTCCAATGGAATCAATAGTATCTAGCGCTGTAGTTGCAGGTATATGAACTTTTTTAAGCACAATGCGGGCAACAGCCATTGTTTTAAGAGTAAGTTCGGCACTGCCCGAATTGAAATTTTGATAAGGCGTATCTGGTGATGATATGAATGGTCCAAATGCTGCCATGTCTAAATCAAGCGTCTTACATAAAAGTATATCATCGGCAATATCCTCAATTGTCTGCATTGGCAAGCCTATCATACTGCCAGAACCAATCTGATAACCGATTGATTTTAGGAATTTAAGATGTTCCAATCTTTCAGAAAGCTGCTGTTTGAAATGATATTTTTCGTATAAAAGTTTATTAGCAGTTTCATGTTTAAGCAGATAACGATCAGCTCCCGCGATTTTCCATGTTCGGTATTCCTCAAATGTTCTTTCGCCAAGACTAAGAGTTATTGCAACATTCGCTTTTTGTTTAATCTGGTAAATCAGATATGAAATTATATCTGAATCAAAATGACAATCTTCACCTGATTGAAGAACAATTGTAAATATTCCAAGGTTAGAAATATTCTTTGCTGTTTCAATTATTTCTTCGGGGGTCATCCTGTATCTTTCAAGCTTTTTATTATCGGCTCGAAGACCGCAGTAAACACAATTCTGTTCGCAAATGTTGGATATCTCAATAATACCCCTCAGATGAACCTCTTCACCGCAATAAAGTAGACGTAATTCATTTGCACGATCGAACAGTTTCTGCTGATCATTTTTATTATCAAGTGAAAGAAGAGTTATAATTTCCTCTTTTGATAAATCTTCTTTATTTAAAATATCATCCAACATAATTAAAAGAAAACGTCTCTTTCCCCTTTTTCAACCCTGTTCAACATTTTTTCTGTTTTATTTTTTGTTTTACCTTCAAGATCATCCAATTCTTTTTTAATGAAATCATCAGCAACTTTCTTTGTTTCTTCAGAAGCAAAATCAATAACATATTCTTTAAATGTAGACATTGCATTTGGAACACACATCAATCCTATAGTTCCGCTCTTGGCAAATTCCATAAACCTGTCACCGGTTCTATCACTTCTATAACAAGCTGTGCAGAAACTTGGCATATAACCAAGCGAACAGCAGTCTTTAACAACTTCATCAAGAGTTCTGTGATCACCAAGTTGAAATTGTTCCATTTCATATTCTTTAACATTTTCGGGAGAATCTTGATAAGCACCCGGAGAAGTTCTGCTCCCCGCACTTATCTGGGAAATTCCAACATTAAACAATTCTCTTCTTAATTCTGCTCTTTCTCTTGTTGAAAGTATAATCCCAGTATATGGAACTGCTAACCTGATTACATCAATTATTTTTTTAAATGATGAATCATCAACAGCTAAAGGAGGATTTTTTGCAGCTGGTGCGTTAAATGCAGGCTCGAGTCTTGGAACCGAAATTGTATGCGGACCAATACCAAATCTTTCATCGAGATTAAATGCATGACTTAACATAGCAAGAGTTTCAAACTTCCAATCAGTCAGACCAAATAATGCACCGATTCCAACATCATCAATTCCGGCCTGTAATGCACGATCCATTGCAAATAATCTGAAAGCAAAATCTCTTTTGGGACCTTCCGGATGCATATGCATGTACGTATCATAATGATAAGTTTCCTGGAAACATTGATAGGTACCAATTTGAAAGCTTTTTAATGTTTTAAAATCATCAACAGTTAAGGGTGCGGTGTTAATATTTATTCTTCGGATATTTCCATTTTTATATTTAACATCA
>DAIEQP010000177.1 GCA_027347805.1 Ignavibacteria bacterium
AATCCACCCAGATTCATAAGCGCATACAACATTGCATAACCCATAGCAGCAGTTTTTTCTGTAGTAAGTTTCTTTACTCCGGCATATGCTGCAGGCTGGTAAATTCCATAACCTAAAACAACTCCAAGAATGCCAAGCATAGCATAAATATGAGCCCCGCCCCAAAGACCCGGGCCTCCCAAATGAGGTGCTAGAGACAGTAGAATTCTACCAACAAACATGAATGACAAAGCATAAATCAATGCCTTGCGAACACCAACCCAATCAACTGTTGCTCCCAGGAATAACATACTTAATGTGATTCCTGCTGTTAAAACTCCTACCATTCTACCAGCTATTATATCATCCAGTTTTGTATATTCATTAAAATATATTGCAAGCAAACCAACAACACCAAAATATGTCAATCCTTCAAGAACATATGAAAGATTTAACCCGAATAACGCGCGTGAAGTATGAAGCAAATCTTTAAATGGCTGCGTTAATTCTTTAATTGTTTCCTGAACTAGATTGTCGTTTTTTTGATCAGGCATAACTTCCTCTAAATTGGATAAATTATTGAATAATATTTACTTCCGGTGTTAACATTATATTAAATTTCTCAAACACTGTTTCCTGAATTGTCTTCGAAAAATTAAACAATTCCTCCCCCGTAGCATTTCCATAATTTACTATTACTAGTGATTGTTTTTCATAACAACCCACATTACCGACCTTTTTACCTTTGAAACCGCATTGTTCAATTAGCCATGAAGCAGGAACTTTATAATTTCCTCCATCAACCGGAAATGCAACTAAACCGTGGAATTTACTTTTCAACTGTGAAAACTGTTCGGGATCAATCTCGGGGTTCTTAAAAAAGCTTCCTGCATTTCCAAGTTTACTTACTTCTGGCAGTTTGCTTTCCCTGATATTTTTAATTGTCTTATATACATCTTTTATAGTCAATTCATCTTTGTTCAGATTACCTAACTCATCCTGAATTGCACGGTAATTTAGCTTAAATAATCTTTCTTTCTGAAGTTTTAGTCGAACGGATGTTATTAAGATTTTCTGTTTTAATTCATTTTTGAAGATACTTTCCCTGTAGCCAAAATTACACTCGTCAAAATGAAATTCTTTCTTCACTTTATTTATCAAATCATAACCAATGAGTGAGTGAAAAACATCCTTCAGTTCAACACCGTAAGCGCCTATATTCTGAACCGGAGCGGCACCGACTGACCCGGGGATCAACCCCAGGTTTTCAATTCCATAAAATTCATTATCAACACAAAATCTAACAAGATTATCCCATTCCTCACCGGCTTTTGATTCGACTATTACACTTGCATTATCCTGATCGAGAATAGAAATTCCAGTGCAATTATTTTTAAGAACTACTCCATCAAAGTCGTTCAAAAATAATAGATTACTGCCTCCCCCAAGAATTAAATACTTGTCCAATTCATATTTGTCCAGGTATGAAATAATTTCTTCTTCATTCTCAAAAAGCACCAATTCCTTAGCAGTCGAATCTAGTCCAAATGAATTTAATTGTTTTAATGATGCGTTTGTAATTCTTTGCATATCAAGTTGACCGGCAAATTTATTTCCAATTTATAAATCGATATGAATGACCGTCACTTTGAACCAGCAATGCTCCATTCAAATCTGTTCGATATATTTTTACATTGTTGCTTAAAAGATTTTCCAAAGTCTTTTGGGCAGGATGATTAAACTTATTTTTAATCCCTGCACTTATCAAAGCATACTTTGGCTTAACAGTTTTTATAAATAACTCTCCGGAACCAGTAGCACTTCCATGATGTGCGACTTTTAAGATTTCAGATTTAATAAAACTCCCATAATCTTTAATGTAATCTTGTTCAGAAATCCTGCCTGCATCTCCGGTGAATAAAACTGAAAAACTTCCATAAACTAATTTAAGCATTCCGCTCCTGTCATTGGAAGAGATTCTTAATTTTTTTTGATCCGGAGGATTCAATACATAAACCCGTGCATTCCTAAAATCCAAAATACTTTTCTTATAATAAATTACCGGAACCTGATTCCTCTTTACGAATGATTCAAAATTTCTGTCTTTTAATTCGGAAGTATCTAATTCCGGTTTGAAAATACTTTTAATACGCCCATCTTTAATCAAAGAAATAAAGCCGAGATAATGATCTCCATCCACATGCGAAACCATACCATAATCTATTTTATGAATTCCAAGTTTATCTAGTAATGGCGCAATAATTCTACTACCGTTGTCAAATCTTTCATTTGCATCTCCTGCATCAATTAAAATAGTTTGTTCGTTTGGAAATTTAACAAGTATAGATTCCCCCTGACCTACATCAATAATTAATACAGATAATTTACCATGAGGAAGCAGTTCTTTATCATCTATTCTCGAATATGCAAGAAAAATTCCAGCAACCAATGAAACAAAAATTACTTTAGCTGCTTTTTTTGATAACCTGTTGAAAAACGAAAATACTATTCCAAGGCATAAATAAAATAGAACAGAATCGTATATGGAAAATTGATTGATAGTAATAAAGGAGAAATTCGGATTTCCACAAAACTTAACAATGCTCAACATTATATAATTAAGCAATTCATTGCATGATGCATATACTGAAGCTAGCCAATATGAAAGATTAAAAAACAAAATTGAAACAATTCCCAGCCCGACTATAAGTCCTGAAATCGGGATTACAAAAATGTTTGCAAATAAAGATGTTACAGAGATTCTGTTAAAATAT
>DAIEQP010000299.1 GCA_027347805.1 Ignavibacteria bacterium
TAATGAAATCAAATCACTGGAATTGGGAAAGAGAAGAATACATTGAAGGTCGTGGTATTGTTTACTTAGGTAAGAAGAATGCGATTAATAATTTTTGCATCGGCACAGAAGGTAATGAAGCAAGCTGCGCCAAATGTCATATCGGGTTTGGTATGAAAGATTCCAAAACATTTTCTTACACCGATTCCAATAATATTGATTGCCTCATTTGTCATGATAACACTGAAACATATGCGAAGGCTCCGGAAAAAGGGGGCGCACCAGATTTGAGTTTGGACTTGGCAAACATTGCCCAGCATGTTGGAAAACCTAAAAGATCCAATTGCGGCGTCTGTCATTTCTTTGGCGGCGGCGGTAACAATGTAAAGCATGGAGATCTTGATAAAGCAATGTTTGAGGGAGCCAAAGCGATAGATGTTCATATGGGAACCGATGGAATGAACTTGCAATGTGTTGACTGTCATAAAACAGAAAAACATAATATCAGTGGTAAGATGTATTCGCTTTCTTCCATGAACCGCAACCGTGCTACATGCGAAGAATGTCATTCGGAAAATCCACATGAAGACGCAGTATTAAATAAGCACACACTAAAAGTTGCTTGCCAGACTTGTCATATACCAACTTACGCAAAAGCAAATGCAACCAAAGTTGCATGGGATTGGTCGACCGCAGGAAAACTAAAAAATGGTGAACCGTACGAAGAAGATGATAAAGATGGAAACCACACTTACCTTTCAATCAAGGGAAGTTTTAAGTGGGGAAAAAATCTTAAGCCGGATTATATCTGGTTTAACGGTACAGCAAATCACTATTTACTTGGTGATGCAATTGCAGATACAACCAAGCCGCTTGTTCTTAATATACTCAACGGTTCTTATAGTAATGAAGATTCAAAAATTATTCCTGTTAAAATACATCGTGCTCGTCAGCCATTCGATCCGGTAAATAAAATGTTGATTCAGCCAAAACTTTATTCTGATAAAAAAGGGGAAGGCGCGCTCTGGAAAGATTTTGATTGGCAAAAAGCTTCTGAAGTTGGGATGAAAGATGTTGGACTTCCTTACAGCGGCAAAATTTCTTTCATCAGAACAGAAATGTATTGGCCTATTAATCATATGGTTTCCTCAAAAGAAAATACAGTTAAATGTAACGAATGCCATACTCGTGATAACAGTCGTTTAGCCGACTTAAAAGATTTTTACATGCCTGCACGTGACTTTAGCCCTGTGATTGAATATGCCGGAAGCGGAATACTGGTGCTTTCTCTGCTTGGTGTTTTCACTCATGGAACAATGAGATTAATTTCATCACGTAAAATGAAAAAGAGAGGATGACAATGAAACAGAAAATTTATATCTATAGAGCATTCGAACGTTTCTGGCATTGGATGCAGGCAATATTAATCTTCTTTTTAGCAGCAACGGGATTTGAAATTCATGGCTCTATAACATTCTTTGGATATCAGAATGCAGTTAAGTATCATAATGTAGCCGCATATGTTTTTATAATTCTGATTGCATTTGCAATCTTCTGGCATTTTTCTACAGGTGAATGGAGACAATATCTTCCAACAGCAAAAAATTTGAAAGCTCAACTAGATTATTATTTGTTCGGGATTTTCATAAATGCATCACATCCAACAAAGAAAACTGTTTTAAGTAAACTCAACCCACTACAAAAACTTGTTTACCTTTCTTTGAAGGTGCTGGTAATCCCTACCATGGTTGTATCAGGATTGCTCTACATGTTTTATCGCTATCCACAAAAAGGAACAATAGAAGGACTCAATATTGGTTCAATAGAAGTAATAGCATTGTTTCACACGGCAGCAGCTTTTCTTCTACTTGCATTTATAATTGTTCATCTCTATTTAATAACTACGGGTGCGACTGTTACATCAAATCTTAAAGCCATGATTACTGGTTACGAAGAATTAGAAAGTGAAGACAAAGATAAACATCAAACAAAAAGTGAAATATCTAACAAAACAAAAATTGCAGAAGTTGAGGTGACTCATGAATAGCACAAAATATATGAATCCATATTTAGCTGGATTTTTTCTTGGCTTGATATTATTAGTTACAATTTACATAACAGGAAGAGGACTTGGTGCAAGCGGAGCCGTAAAAAGTGCCGTGGTTGCAACTGTTGAAACTGTAGCACCAGTTCACACATCAAACACAAAGTTTTATAAAGAATATGGTGAAGAACATACTGGCAATCCGCTGAAAAATTGGCTTGTCTTTGAAGTAATAGGAGTAGTAATAGGCGCCTTCATTTCAGGATTAATTTCCAACAGACTAAAATTTACTCTTGAACACTCACCAAAAATAAAAAGTAAGATTAGAATCTTTGGTGCTTTGATCGGCGGAGCTTTGTTTGGATTTGGAGCCCAACTTGGAAGAGGCTGCACAAGTGGTGCGGCTTTAAGCGGAATGGCAGTTTTATCATTTGGTGGAATAATTACGATGCTCGCGATCTTTGGCGGCGCATATGCATTCGCTTACTTCTTTAGAAAACTCTGGTTATAAAAGGAGAAATTAATATGGGACCATTAGTGCCTGAAGTAATTGGTAACGAACTAAATTTTGTTGTAGCTCTTTTTGTTGGAATTGCATTTGGATTCATATTAGAACAAGCAGGGTTCTCAACATCTAAAAAACTTGTTGGACTTTTTTACGGATATGATTTTACCGTTCTGCGCGTATTCTTCACCGCTGGTGTAACTGCAATGATAGGTGTTGTTGCACTTAATCATTTTGGACTGATTGATATATCACTTGTATATGTTAACCCAACTTTTCTTTGGTCTGCCTTAGTTGGTGGATTAATTATGGGCTTAGGATTTGTTGTGGGAGGATATTGTCCGGGAACTAGTGTTTGTGCAGCAGCAATTGGAAAAATTGACGCAATGATTTTTGTCGGTGGATCATTTCTTGGTGTGTTAGTATTTGCTGAGGGTTATCCGTTATTCGAAGGATTATACAAAGCGGCTAATTGGGGAAGTCCAAGAATTTTTGAAACGCTTGGAATGTCTCAATCATTATTTGCTTTTCTGCTAACTGCAATTGCTGTTGGTGCATTCTGGGCTGTTACACTCATTGAGAATAAAGTTAATGGAAAACCTAATCCGGAATTCAGTTCTAAAAAACTTTATTATGGTTTAACAGCGATTGCACTTGTTATTGGTCTTGCGGCTTTTGTTATGCCTGATAGGAAGGAAGCTATGTTAAATCAGGTCAAAGACAAAAATTATATTGCAAACTATCCTGTAAAGATGATTACGAGTGATGAGTTAGCGTTCAGATTAATAGATGATGATAAAGATTTGCAGTTGATCGATCTTCGTTCGCCAAAAGAATTTGATGCAATGTCATTGCCAAAATCAAATCGATTTGGATTGGAAAATATTTTCGAAAAAGATGTTCACAATATCCTTTCAATAAAGCACAAAAGAAATATATTCTTAGCTAATGATGAAGCCGCTGCAATGAAAGGTGCTATTCTTGCAAAAGAATTAGGATACGAAAATGTATCTGTCCTAAAAGGTGGATTGGATCAATTCAAAACAGATATACTAAATTTCACAATGCCTTCACAAACCGCTGGCAGAAGTCAAGCAGATACTTTTCGGTTTAGAACAAAAGCAAAAGAACTCATTCCAATTTTAATCCAGCAGAACAAACTGACAAAAAATTCTGGTGAGCAAAAGAAATCTAAACGCGTTGTTGGTGGGTGTTAAATAATAAAGTTCGTTAACTCAAAATTGCAGAAAGTGGCTATCACCATTAGGCAATTATTAAACGAAGAGTCAAAAGCTCTTTCATACAAACAATAGGAGAACTAAATGAAGTTGCTGATCAGATCATCTATATTAATTGTGGTTTTGGTTTCATTAACATTTTCTCAAACAGGAACTCGTCTTGTTGATTTCAACGCAAGATCATTAGGAAGAGGTGGTACATCAATTGGAGTTTTTGATAGCCCGAATCTTATGATGACAAATCCTGCTGGAATTTCATTTCTAAATGGTTCAATGCTTGATTTAGATTTTTCATTGATGTTTCCTTCTATTCATTTCAAAAATAAACTTAATGACATTGATGGAGATAAAAATACATTTCCACTTCCTTCATTAAGCTATGTGAATAAATATGCCGATAGTAAATTCAGTTGGGGAGTTGGCTTCTTCACTGCCGGCGGAATGGGAGCTGACTTTGCATTGAAGCACGCACTTTACGTTAATCAAGATGGAACATACAATGCTCAACAGTATCATTCTAAATTAGCATCTATGCAGGGAGGATTGACAGTTGCATATCAGTTCAATGAAAATTTATCTGTTGGTGTAAGTGCACATATCGTTTACAGTATGCTAGAATTTGGAATGCCATATTCATTGAATCCGATGATTATGAATGGTGTTGCAATGCCGGGAATGACTTTTGGGATGATGTTTGCCGCGCCACAATCTGTTGGAGGATTTGGCTACGATGAAGTAACAGCAACTGCAAAAATGAATGAACTTTCCGCAATTGGTTTTAATGGGAAGATTGGTATTGCTTATAAAGTGAATGATAAACTTTCATTCGGATTGAATTACACATTGCCAACATCTTTAACATACAAAAATGGTAAAGCCTCAATGGATATGACAGCACAACTTAACGATGCTTTCGGCAAGGCTATGATGGGCTGGATGATGCAGAATCCTGGCAAAACTCAACTACAAGCTCA
Organism: Ignavibacteria bacterium; assembly: GCA_027347805.1. Lineage (GTDB taxonomy): Bacteria > Bacteroidota > Ignavibacteria > Ignavibacteriales > Melioribacteraceae > Stygiobacter. Next base: position 4,741 of record DAIEQP010000299.1, read on the forward strand.
AGCTGCTATCATGGCTCAATTTACTCAACTTGGAATTGATATGTCTAAAGGTGTTGCCGCAAATTATGATTTAGATGTTGATCTTAAGTTTCCACAATCAATCGGATTTGGTGTTTCTTATAATGCTTCGTCTGTATTAAAATTAGCAGCAGATTTTGAGTGGTTAAATTGGGAAAATGCATTTGATAAAATGACATTGAAATTAACTAATGGAAATAATTCCAATGTTAATAAAATGATAGGCAGTTCTGGTATGAATATAGATTTTCCAATGAACTGGAAAAATTCTATTGTAATTAAAGTTGGTGGTGAATATATGGCAAACAAGGAATTAACATTAAGAGTCGGTTATACCTACGGCACTAATCCTGTTCCAGAAACCACAATATTCCCAATCTTTCCAGCTGTAGTAGAGAGCCATGTGATGTTTGGAGCTAGTTATAAAATCTCTAAACCGCTAACAATTCATGCAGCGTTTGAAATGGGACTTAATAAATCAGAAACAGCAAGTAACCCAAGTATAATTGCAAACGAGTATGATGGAAGTACAAGTCAGTTATCAACAACATTAATTCATGTTGCTGCTAGCTATGCCTTCTAACATAAATGTGTAAATACTATTGAAATTCAATTTGTTAATAAAACAGAACCCAACTATTAAAAAATGGTTGGGTTTTTGTTTGTTAAACTTACTGCTCGGATGTAGTGTTGAGAAGAAATTACGCTGAATCAATCAAGGAGATACTATACGGCCTTATTTATCTAATCCGAGAATGCTCATCAGTTTCGAATGGGAATGTTCGGGAAGAACTACATTATAATTTTTATAGAAGCTAATAGTGTCGTTAACGGATTTAAAGTAATGTTGACAATTACTACAACCATTAAGATGTGTTTTTATTGAAATACACTTAGGTGATTCGAGGTCTTCCCCAAGGTTTTCACAAATGTGTTCCATTACATCTTTACATACTACTTCAGGTTGTTTCATTCTTTAACTTCTCATTAAGTTCATTTCTTAAAAATGCTCTTGCTCTGTGCAGCCTAGATTTTGTGGCTGCTATTGAAAGCTTAGTAATATCAGCTGTTTCTTCTGTTGAAAGCCCCTCAACATCCCTCAATAAAAATACGATTCTATATTCGGGATTTAGTTTCGCTATTGCTTTATCAAGAATATCCTTTAACTCTTTGTTCTCTGTTATTTTTTCCGGTGACACTTTCCAATCAGCAAATGATTTTTCATCAATATACACATCGTCATCGTCAAGTGAAGCGTTCGAGTGTTTTGATGAACTTCTAGCCAACATCAAACAATGATTCGATACAACTGTATAGAGCCAAGTTGATAATTTAGAATCACCCTTGAACTGATTTATGTTTTTTAACATGCTGAGAAAAGTTTCCTGCATAGTATTCTCAGCACGATGCCTATCTCTGCATATCTTAAAAGAAAAATTATAAACAGTGTTTTCATAATTTTTCACTAGCTGCTCAATAGCGCTCTTGTTTCCTGCTTGAGCTTGTTCAATAAGTATTGATTCATTCATTCAGTACGATGCCGGTAATTGTAAATGGATTCAAAACAAAAATACATATAATTATGGATTTGGATTATTTATTCAAACCTTACATGTTACTTGTGAATCTTTACCATTCCAATTCCATCTAACATAATAATAATTACTAGAAGGAATAAAGTGGATAAGATTAAAGCTAAAATGGGGTTGGATAGAAAACTACGAATTGGAATCGGTGCTGGAATTATATTGACAGGACTTGTTATGCAATATACCTGGTGGTTTGTGGGAATATTTCCTATGATGGCTGGCATTATAAATCGTTGCCCTTCATTTATGACTTTTGGTTCTTCATCCTGCAGTATTGAACCGATAAAACAAGAAATAAAAAAAGACTAGTCGAGCAACCAGAGCATGTGTAAATAGCTAAAACAATCATTATTTTCCTTTCAGATAATGAAACTAGAGTTATAAATTTTTTTATTGTAAGTGAATCGTTTCATTCAAAGTTGCATCCAACACAATGATATCTGATTAATTATTGTATAGAGTTTAGTTTACAAAATTTATGGAGTTTTTCTAATGACCGAAAAAATAAAAAATATTTCTGCAAATGAATTTGAAGAAGAAGTTCTTAAATCGGGAAGTGTTGTTGTTGATTTCTATTCAACTGAATGCCCTCCTTGCGAAGCACTTGCCAGTAAATATGATGCTCTTAGTGAAGTTTATGGAAATGATATTAAGTTCATAAAAATATTCAGACAAGAAAATAAAGAACTGGCTCTTTCATTAGGAGTTACTTCTTCCCCAACATTGCTTTTTTATAAAGATGGTAAACTTGTTGGAAATAGATTGACTGGCGGAATAAAACGTTCGGAGATTATGAAGAATCTGGATCTACTTATTCCAGAAGAGAAAGTTGTAAGTCTTAAAAAATCATTTAAGAAATCCGAAACCAACTGTGATGTATTGATACTTGGCGGTGGCCCTGCCGGATTGACTTCTGGAATTTATTCTGCACAGGCAAAACTAAATACTATAATTGTTGATAAAGATTTACCGGGCGGACAAGTTAAAGTAACACACATGGTTTGGAATTATCCAGGTTACTCTGAACCGATATCAGGTTATATGTTAATGCATCATATGGCAGAACAAGCAAAAGGTGCGGGTGTTAATTTCAGATCGGCTGTTGATGTAACGGGAATAGATTTGGTAAATAAAACAATAGAGATTGATAGCGTTGAGACAATTCACGCAAAGAAAATTATTTTAGCTACCGGTTCATCACCGAAACAAATCGGTGTTAAAGGGGAAGTGGAATATAAAGGGCAGGGAATTTCCTATTGCGCTACATGCGATGCCAAATTCTACGAAGGAAAACATGTTGTGGTTATCGGTGGAGGTAATTCTGCAATAGAAGAAACATTGTTCATCACAAAGTTTGCAAGCAAAGTAACAATTGTTCATCAGTTTGATAAACTTCAGGCAAATAAAGTTGCGCAGGAAAAAGCTTTTGCAAATTCTAAGATTAAATTCATGTTTGAACATGAACCAAGAGAGTTTGTTAAGAATGGCTCAACTGTTAATCAGGTGATTGTTGAGGATCTAAAAACTCATGAGTATAAAACAATTGAATGTGATGGAGTATTTATCTTTGCCGGAATGAAACCAAATCTTGATGATATAGATAACCGGCTAACCCTTGATAACTGGGGTTATGTGAATGTTGATGCAAACATGAAAACAAATATTGATGATGTGTTTGCTGTGGGTGATTTAGCACGCAAGCAGTATAGACAAATTACTACTGCGGTATCTGATGGAACAATAGCGGCTATTACTATTTCAAAAGAATTGGAAGCATAATTCAAAAATCATTTCAACACCTAGAGCGAATTAATGGAAACTATAGAAATAAATAAACGATATAGCGAACTTGCAGAAAGCAGTTGCTGTCTCTCATGCGGAGGGGCAATTAATTTTGCAGAACCAATACAAAATGAAGTTTGTGTTGATTTGGGATGCGGGCGCGGAAATGATGTTCTTAGAATGGCGCAATCAGTTGGCGAAAATGGATTTGTGTACGGAGTTGATATATCTGACGGAATGCTTGAGAAAGCAAAATCGAACGCAGAAAAATTTGGTGTAACTAATGTAAAATTTGTTCAGTCCGAACTGGAACAAATTGATATTGCTGATGCTCAAGCGGATCTGATAATTTCTAACTGCACTATTAATCATGCCTCGGATAAGTTAAAAGTTTGGAAAGAGGTTCATCGCATTCTTAAAAAAGGTGGAAGGTTTTCGGTTAGTGATATTTATTCCATTGAAGATGTTCCTGAAGAGTATAAGAACGACGCTGTTGCAGTTTCTGAATGCTGGGCTGGTGCGATAAGGAAAGAAGAGTATATGAAAATACTAACTGAAGTTGGCTTTGTAGAGGTACAAATAATTGAAGAAAGTAAACCTTACGATAAAGGAAAAATTCAGGTTGCAAGTTTTACTATTATTGGAAAAAGAAAAAACTGCTGCTGTTCTTAAAAATTTTTAACGATAACTGAACTCCAATGCAGTTGTCCTATTGATGTACTAAAACACGGAGGTAGATGATGAAGACTCTCATCTCTAAAAAACAGAGTAATGT
>DAIEQP010000309.1 GCA_027347805.1 Ignavibacteria bacterium
AGTTTAGTTTTTCCAGATCGAAGACAGCACCCGATTTATTTACTCTTTCAAGAGAAAAGGCGTCAACAAGTTCATTCAAGTAATAAAATTCTCTATCATCACCGGCGTTCCAGCCAAGTAATGCAACAAAATTTACTAGTGCGTCTTTCAAAAATCCTTTATCTCGATAATCTTCTACAGCCACATCACCCTGGCGTTTGCTAAGTTTAGAACGATCCGGGTTAAGAAGCAGCGGGAGGTGAGCAAAAATTGGTTTTTCCCAGCCGAAATAATCGTATAGTAATATATGTTTTGGAGTAGAGGAGAGCCATTCTTCACCACGAATAACATGACTTATTTCCATAAGATGATCATCTACAACATTAGCCATATGATATGTCGGGTAACCATCACTTTTTATCAGCACCTGATCATCAACGTTATTGCTGTCGAATTCAACACGATCTCTTACAATATCATTAAAAACAATTTTCTGATTTGGTAAAACATTTAAACGAATTACGTATGGAATTCCAGAGTTTAATTTTGATTCTACATCTTCTTTGGAAAGAGAGAGACAATGCTTATCATATTTGGCTTGAGGCAGTTTTTGTCTTGCCTGTTCTTCTTTTAATTCTGTTAATCTTTCTGGAGTACAAAAACAGTAGTAAGCGTGTTTATTTTCTATCAATTGCTGAGCGTACTTTTTATAAATATTCAATCTTTCAGACTGCATATAAGGGCCAAAATTGCCACCTGCATCAGGGCCTTCGTCATAACTTAAACCGCACCATTTAAGTGAAGACATTAATTTTTCTACAGCGCCTTCTACATAGCGATTACGGTCTGTATCCTCAATCCGAAGAATAAACTTTCCATTATTTCTTTTTGCAAATAAATAATTATATAAAGCAGTTCTCAATCCTCCAACATGCAGATATCCTGTAGGGCTTGGTGCAAAGCGCACACGTATTTCCTTCACAAATTCTCCAAAAATTTAGCGCAAATATAAAAAAAAGCTGTTAGCTCTCGTGAGAAAACTAGCAGCTTTTACATACAAAAACTAAAATTTACGATAGTGTATTAGTATAGTATTTTACTTTATCAATAAATTCTTTACTGTCAATCGGTTTCGGAATATAATCTGTAGCTCCTGCTTCAATACATTTTTCACGGTCACCTTTCATTGCAAATGCAGTCAATGCTATAATTGGTGTGCTTTTATAAGAAGGAAGCTCACGAATTTTTTCAGTTGCTTCAAAGCCATTCATAATTGGCATTTGCATATCCATGAGTATTACATCAAACTGCTGTTCCTGCGCCATATTTAATGCATCTTCACCATTTTCTACGACAACAATATTTTCAAAACCGTTTTTCTTTAAAAGTCGTGTTACAATTATTTGAGAGTGTTTATAATCTTCTGCAAGCAATATTTTCAATCCGCCATCTTTATGAATTACCTCATCAGCCGGAGGAGGAGTTTCATAACGGTTTATCATTGCGTTTATTGTATCGGCAAGGTCTTCAATATTTGTTGAGCGTTTATCAAGCAGATCTTCAAATAATCCTTCGATCTGTTTTAGATCATCGGCATAATTTTCTTTACCTGTGTAAATAATAATAGGCAGTTTCGAAAAACGTTTTTCTGATTTTATCAGTTTGATTAATTCAAAACCATTCAACCCCGGCATATCAAGATCAACAATTGCAAGATCCACATCCTTGTCTCTTATAACATTCATTACTGTTGTGGAATCATTTACAGCAATTGCAATAAAACCCGCCTGCTCAATTGCTTGTTTAACTAAATTAAGTGTTGGGAGATCATCATCAACACAAAGTATGTTTGAATTTTTTCTGAGTTTATAACTGGTAAGTACTTCAACAAGATAATTATAATTTATAGGTTTAATAAAATATTCAACAGCACCCATCATAAATGCTTTTTGCTGTTCAGGTTCAACAGAACAAACTATAACCGGAATATTTTTTGTTTTAGGATGCTCGTGAATTTTCTTCAGTAGTTCCAACCCGTTTGCATTAGGCAATTCAATATCCAGAATTACTGCCAGCAGCTGTTCTTTTTCTATAACGCCCATTGCATGAATTTCATTGCTTACAATCATTGGATCGTAGCCCCATTTGTTAAGATAATTGCTTAACAACTTTGAGGTTGCATAATCATCTTCAATAACTAGAACTTTGTTTTTCGTAGTTGGTTTTGGCAATTGTGATAAACTAGATTCTAATTCAGTCATTACATCTCCGCTGATTGTGAATATGAAGGAGTTACCTTTGTTTTTATCTTTGCTGGCAATTATGTCGCCGCCTAAATAGTTCACGAAACTTTTAACTAAAGTTAAACTTAATCCGGTAATATTAGTATTCTTAAATTCTTCTTTTCGTGAAAGAACGAATGGTTCAAAGAATCTGTTAAATGTTTCAGTATCAAGTTGTTTACCGGTATCGGTAATATTAAAACGAATTTTATTATTGTCAACAACATTTACATTAATTGTAATTGTACCTTGCTGTGTAAGTGTTGTGGAAATGAATAATAACATTGTAAGAACATATCTAAGCTTTGCTTCATCAAGTTCGACAGGTCTAGCAAATGGTTTATCAACAGAAACAACAAATTCTATTTTTCTATGTCCTAAACCGCGTTTGAATATTTCCGTAATCTCATTGATCAACGAAACAATTAAGACATCTTTTCTTGATTGTGCAAGCTGATTTGTATCAATTTTTGCAAGTTCGTTCAGATCATTGATATTCAGCAGAATACTTTGTGCATTTTTCTTGATTGTTGCAATATACTCAGACTGTGATGATGTTGGATTTTCGTTTGTTAGATATGAAAGGTATCCGATGATTGAGTTCGAATTATTTTTCAATTCTGCAGCGGTTTCAGAAACAATGTGAGAAAAACCGGTAGAAGGTTTAGCATTTGTATTCTTAAAATCAATCCAGTTCGACAGCATCAATGAAATCAGAAGAAGTATTTTTTCAAATTGTTCCTTATCGCTTTGAGAAAATGCAGTCTTTTTTCCGATCTTAATTAATAGTTTCCCATCATTTGAAAGGGGAATAACACTACAAGCTTCCTGAAGTATGAAATCTGATATAGAGATTGAACAATTTGTCTCAGTGTTGAGTTTTAAATCAATATTATTTTTAAATGATTGGCATTCGCTGCATGAATTAAGATTATCATGCTTAAAATTTTTCTTGGCGTTTGATGATCTTCCAAGAATGGATAACGAGGAATCGGATTTGATTTCAAAAAGGACAGCTGCAACCAGTTCAAATTCCGTTGTTAAAAAATTACATAATTCATCTGGAAGAAAAGCATCACCTTTTCTTGCAAGATCAGACAGCTCATTAAGTTTCTGAATTATTTCTAACTTTGCGCCAATCAAAATCAACCTGTAAAAATGAGTTTATGATTCATAATTATCGTGAATAAAAATAAATATTTTAATTGTGAGTTGAAAATGAAACCCATTTCAAATCACATACGTAATGTTAGAGATTATCTAAGAAATAGTTGGTGATTTTTGTATAAAGATGCAGAGATTCTTTTCCGGCGACACCATGTTCATGACCAACATAAGGAAAATAATCCAATTGTTTGTTAAGCTCCTGAGCTTTTTTGCAGAATGAAAGTGTGTTCTGCCAAACAACCGTCGGGTCGGATGTACCGTGAACAAGCAAAAGTTTCCCATTTAATTTATCTACATAATTAAGAAGTGATGCTTCTTTAAATCCTTCCGGGTTTGTTTGATACGTATCCATATATCTCTCGCCGTACATTATTTCATAAAACTTCCAATCGATTACTGCACCGCCGCCAACACCTACTTTAAATGCATCATTCGTCCGAAGCATTAACGATGTTGCCATGAATCCGCCATAGCTCCATCCAAACACACCAAATCTTTTTGAATCAATGTACGGAAGCGACTTTAAGTAATTTACTCCAGTCATTTGATCTTTTACTTCTATAGTGCCAAGGTGACGAAATGTTGCTTGTTCAAACGCTAAGCCACGATTTGCAGATCCACGATTATCAAGTGTGAATATAAAATAGCCTTTTTGAGCCATCAGGTAGAACCAGTTAAAATATCTTCCCATACCAAATGAATTATTTACTTCCTGGTCATGCGGTCCGCCGTAAACATATACTATTACAGGGTATTTTTTTGTCGAATCGAAATCCGTTGGATATGTCAAACGGCAGAATAATTCAATTCCTTCTTCATTTTTTATACTGAAAATTTTACTGAATGGAATTTTAAAATCTTTATAAGGATTTGCAGATGTGAAAAGGTTTCTTACAATCTCATTCTTATCATTTATCAGGTTTATCGTTCTTGGTGTTGTTGTATTTGAATATGTATCGATATAATAATTTGACCTGGTGTTTGATACTGTATAATGTGTTCCGGGCTGAGTTGTAATTCGCTGCATCTTAACATCATCTAAACTTACTTTATATAAATGTCGTTCTAGCGGAGTTTCTTTTGTGGCGGTTATAAAAATATTTTTCGACTGGGAATCAAAACCATTTAATGATGTCACAACCCATTTACCCTGAGTTACCTGGCGAATAAGATTTCCTTCTACGTCGTATAAATAAATATGATTAAAACCGTCCCTTTGCGATTGCCATAAAAATTTATCATTTGAATTTGGCAAGAATGTTAACGGATTCATCGGTTCGACATATTTATCATTTTTTTCTTCAAAAAGAACTTTTACTTGCTTTCCATCTGCAGTGGAATATTTTTTAAATTGCATTACATTCTGATCACGATTCAAATGTGCAATGAAAAAATATTTCTCATCCGGAGACCAGGTTAAACTTGTCAAATATTGATCAAGCGGTTCACCGGTTTGCAGCCATGTGGTTTTTCCTGAATTGATATCATAGATTCCAACTGTTACATGATGGCTTGCTTGACCATTCATAGGATACTTAATTTTTTTCAAATTGGCAGGTGTTGAACTGATATCCACCAATGGATAATCTTTAACCATTGTTTGATCCATTCTGTAAAATGCAATGTAATTGCTTTTCGGGGACCAGAAAATTCCGCCATTAATTCCAAATTCGTCTCTGTGAACTGATTGACCGCATATAATGTTTGAATCAGATTCTGCTGTAATCTGCACTTGTTTATTTTCATCTAGTGAAACAAAAAGATTATTCTTAACAGTGTATGCAATAAATTTATTATTTGATGCGACAGATTTATTATCTGCATCAGCCGGGACGGAATTATTTTTTATAAGATTTTTAAATTTGGTAGAATAGGTGAAAAATGTATTTCCGCTCCAGAAAGTAAATTGATCTGAATTAATCCAGCGCATATTTAACATCATTACTGGATTTGAAGATTTTGCTTTAAGTGCAGAATTTAGATCGCTGAATTTTAAGATTGTATCTACAATAGATTTCTTGACATCTGAAGAAAGAAGTAATCCTTTATCTCCATTTCCCTGAGTCCAGGAAAAGTTATTTGTTTCGGGTATCCATGAAAGTTGATTCATTCCTTGCTGAAATGATCTGCCTCCGCTGACAACATCTTCAACTGTAAATAATTTTTGCTGTGCTTGAATCGTAATCGAAAAAACTAACATCAAGGTAAAAATAAAATTGCGTCGCATTGCATCTCCTGATAGATTTAAAACAAAAAAGGGCAATGAATATTGCCCTTTAATGATTAGGATAATTTTACTTTTTAGTTTCGTTACCGGGGATTGCCCGATGTACCAAAATATTGTCTATTAATTTATATTCTTTCGCTTCTTCAGATGTCATGTAATAGTCACGGTCGCAATCCTTTAAAATTTGCTCGTATGTTTTTCCAGTTGCTTTTGAAAGGATGTTATATAAAGTATCTCTTGTTTTGAGCATTTCTTTTGCATGAATTTCAATATCAATAGTTTGTCCCTGCAAACCGCCAACCCATGGCTGATGAATCATAATTTTGGAGTGGGGGAGTGCAGAACGTTTTCCCTGTTCACCGCCAGCCAATAAAACTGCGCCCATACTTGCAGCAAGTCCAACACAGATAGTAGATACTTTTGATTTTATATAATTCATTGTATCGTATATAGCTAATCCTGCAGAAACACTGCCGCCGGGAGAATTAATATAAAGATTGATATCTTTTTCAGGATCCTCAGCCTCAAGGAAAAGTAATTGTGCGATGATTAAACTAGCTACATGATCATCTACAGCAGTACCAAGGAAAATAATTCTTTCACGTAAAAGGCGAGAGAAAATATCCATACCGCGTTCACCGCGTCCCGTCTGTTCAATAACATAAGGAACCAGTTGATTCATAATTTCGGGTTGATTCAGATATTCATTGTAACTGCGAATATTAGTGTTCATGTTTATGTCCCTTATTCTCTTTGGCTTTTTCTGCTGCATCAACTTCTTTAATAACTGATTTTGATTTCAAAAAGTTGATTACTTTTTCTTCAAGAATGAGATCTACTTTATTTGTGTCTTTATAATATTTAACAAGCTTATTAACAGAAATTCCGGTTTGTTCAGCTTCCTTCTTTGCTGCTTCTTCAAGTTCGGAATCTTCAACAACAATATTTTCCTGTGCAGCAAGATTTTCAAGGATTATATGCCACTTTGCATTCCATTCGGCTCTAGGTCTGTAATATTCTGAAACAGCATTTTCATCAAAGTTAGGCATCTTATAACGCTTCGCATTTTCTCTTTCGGCATCAATCATTCTCTTATGAAGATTATCGATATAGCCTTTTGGTGCAGCAAAATCATTGTTCTTAACAACTTTATCTAGAAGAGCATTTGTAACAGCATCATCAGATTGTTTAGAATAATAATCTTCGATGTTCTTTTTAATTTGTTCTCTCAACTCTTCAATTGTAGCAGCTTTATTCCTGGAAACTTTTTTAACCAACTCTTCAGTTAATTCAGGTTTAGTTTTCTTTTCAATATTTGTTATTTCTGCTTTATAACGAAACTCTTCTTTATGAAGTTCCTCGCCATGATAATGTTCATCTGTAAAAGTAAAATCAAATGAATCGTTTAATTTTTTCCTACAGCATTTGTTTTGATATTTTCATTTACTTTTTCGTCAGCGAGGTCAATTTTAATATTTTCACTTCTTGAGCCAGCCATTTCAGCACCGGATTCATCAATTCGCTGCAAGTTAACTGTAATTCTATAATCGGTATTCTCAACTAACTGTGCAGGTTCAAAGATTTCATGAGGTTTGAACATGAATTCAATTTCTTTGTCAACATCTGCATCGGTGAATTTGAAAATCGGTTTTTCAATTTCAAGACCTGTATAATCTTTCAGATCAAGTTTTGGCTTGACTTCATATTTAACCTTGAAGACAAGTTTTGAACCGGGGACAAAATCTATATCTAAAAGTTGAGGAGTGCTTATAGGTTTTAAATTTTCTTGATCAACTGCATCCCAGAATTTTTTGTTAGAAATTTCTTCAGCAGCACGGTATTCTATTGCTTCGCCGTATAATTTCTTAATCATACCAACAGGAGCTTTACCTTTTCTAAAGCCATCGATAGTAATTTTTTTACTTTCGTCTATGTATGCTTTCTGAATTTCCGGTTTGATTTCCTCGTAGGTTAAGTGAACTTCAATTTCTTGTTGATCAGGGGCTAATTGATTGATTTTTACTTCCAAATATTCCTCAAATTAAATTATTAATATAAGTGCGAGAGGGGGGACTCGAACCCCCACACCTTTTGGGTACTAGATCCTAAGTCTA